>JADFJZ010000357.1 GCA_022565195.1 Planctomycetota bacterium
GGCCGTGCGGCCGGGACGCCGTAGATTGGTTGCAACACCGGCGTTTCCACTTCCATGAAGTCGCGGGCTGCCAGGCACTGACGAATCGCCGCAATGATCTGCGAGCGCGCCTCGAAGACCTTCCGCACATCCGGATTGACAAACAAATCCACATAGCGCCGGCGATAACGCAAGTCCATATCCGACAGGCCGTGCCACTTGCCCGGCGGCGGGAGCAGCGCTTTGGACAGGAAACTGAACTCGGTCGCCCACACCGTATTCTCGCCGGTCTTGGTTTTGCCGAGTTGGCCTTGGACGGTGATGATATCGCCGAGGTCGATTTGCTTGATCGCCGGCCAATGATCCGCCAGATACTGCTTGGGCAACCCGATCTGCAGATCCCCGCGACGGTCGCGAATCTTCAGGAAAGCCAGCTTGCCCATCGGGCGGTGCAGCATGACCCGCCCACAGACGCGAACGGTCGACGCCTCGGATGTTTCACCGGCGCCCAGATCGAGCGCCTCGATCTGTTGATGAATTTCCGTCGTTGATTGAATGTCTTGCGTACGTTGACCATACGGCTTCGTGCCGAGTTCGATCAAGCGCTCGAGTTTTTTGAGTCTGTCTTCGCGAAACTGGTCTGCCATGGGCTTGCGGGTGTCGGCGACAATCTTCTTTGACCGATAGAACCTGTGGCATGCTAACACGAGCTTCACACAACGGCAATGCGATAAACAAGCCGACGCTGTCGGCCAACAAGCCGGCACGGTCGGCCAACGAGCCGGCGCTGTCGGCCAACGAGCCGGCGCTGTCGGCGACTTGAAGGAGTGTCATCTTATGTTCGCAATGATCCTAGGCGCGTTCTTGTATATCTTCTGGACGGTTGCTTCCATCATCATCCCTGCCACCGAAGGTACGCAATTCCTGACGACGGTGTAGTCCGCCTCTCGAAATGATCCGCCGCCAGCGACTCGGGCGGCAGGGGCATCCCGGCGCGCCGGGACTTGTCCGCGGGCAGTTGCACGGGGTACTGCTGACGGCTTGCCTCTTCGCGCCCCGGCAACGGATCATCAAGCCGCTCTAACGAATCAGGGCGGCGTCGGCCCAGTCGAAACGATCCCGCACGTCGCCGTTGCCCCCGAAATCCACGCGCAGCTTGAGTGTGTGCGCGCCGCTCACGTCGATGCGCACCGCGCGGGGTTGCGTCCCCCCGCGCATGTGCCGCTCTTCCCACTTGACCTCGCCATCCACAACGATGGACGCCGAAACGTCGCCCATCAAGCCGGCGGCATCGTCCAGCCCGCACTGCGCCGTAAACTCGCGATATTGCCCACCCAGTTCATAGGTCAGCACCGAGCGGCTGTGAACACCGATGCCGGAGTCGAACGCGCGCCCGCCGATCGACAGCGGGCCGCCGAGCACGTTCTTGTCGATCCGGTAAGGCCATTTCAGCGAGAGCAGGGGCGTGTGTTCGTATTTCGAGGGCGTCAGGCTGCTCAGCCAGATCCAGCGCCCGCCGCGAATCTCCGCGGAACGAAGCGCCTGAGGCGAAAGCCCCTGCAGCGAGCCGTCAAAGAAAGTGAGGTCCAGCCCGTCCGGCGTCCACCGCACACGGGACACCGTCAACGTGCTGCCGTCCACGAATTCCAGACGCACGCGCGGGGCGCTGCCGGCGGCATAGGGCTCCGGCACCATGGCCAGCGCGACCATCAGGGCAGGATCGATCTCCATCTCGCGACCGGCGTGCTCGAAAGTGATCTTCTGCGGCGCAATCCGGACCAAGAACCCGCGCAACATGTCGCCGTTGATCATCAGCAGGCGGTCTTCGGAAGATTGCGTCTTACCGATCAATTGTTCTGCACGCTTCTGCCATTTCGGCAGGCTCGCTTTCGGCATGAGGCAGGCGCGAATGCGCTCGAGTGGAATCGCGATGCGTTTGCGCATCACGGTATCGAAAATGAGCTGGTCCGGGCTGCTGCCGGAGATTGTGCCGTAGATCTTGTCCCCGCCGGCCAGCAACACGCACATCGGCGCGGGCGGCTCCTCGGCGGGCGAGAGATTGCGGATCCAAACGACTTCGACCGGCGGTATGGAGATCGGCTCGGGCGCATCCGGCGGCAACAACATCACACCGCTGTCGAGGCTGAATTCGATTAGCTCGCCCGTCAGGATCTGGTGGCCAATGGTCCGCACGGTCACTTGGATGCGCGCCTCCGCTGAGGCAGCGACAGCACAACACAGGCCGACAACGGCCGCCCGCATCAGCGGGCCAGAGCATTTGGGGGCATACCGATTCATGACACCTACATTATAGGTTAAATCGGTCCCGGGCAGTCTCGGCCCCAAGCGGAAAACGCCCCTATCCTGCCTCAGCGGGCGGATTACTTGAATTTGGGGGCCAGTCCAAGACTCTTGCGGACCACGGTGAGTTGCCCGGCATGCAGACTTTCGTGGCACGCGATCGAGATCATGAGTTGGCCAAGTGTCGCGGCAAACGTCTTGAAGTCATCGGGCAGCGGTTTGGCCAATTCTTCGGCGCTCATCGAACTGAACCACGCCAGAAGGCCTTCGCGGTTGTCCGCCAGGGCATTCGTCACCTCGCTCAGCGAGGGATAAGCGCCGGCATCAGCCTGAGGTATCGACCCCATGCCGAAGAGCTTCACCCAACTGTCGGAACACCGCGCGGGCTTGTTTCCGATTTTGCTTGCGAACAAGTCATCCGCATAGGCGATGTGCCCGGCAATCCAGATGGCGTGGTTGCCGGCGGCACACGGCTGGTGGGTCAGTTTGTCCTGCGGAATGTCGCTCAGCAACTCCAGCGTCCATTTCCGCGCAAAGTTCAAAGCCGCAATTCCATTTTCGAGAACGATATTCGACATCGCCAATATCCTCCTGTTCAAATCACTCAAACACAATGCCCCAGACAATCCCCCTCGCTCCGCACATAAGACCGACACGTACACCGTCTGTACCACACGCCCTCGGTTGGC
>JADFJZ010000358.1 GCA_022565195.1 Planctomycetota bacterium
CCCAGACCGGCGCCGACGCCATTGTCAGCATCGCGGCCGGTGCACCGCTTATCGACCCGCAAATGATCGACGACATCATCGATCATTTTGAGAATGAGTCGGAAAACACCAAGCTGGTGTTCGCACAGTCGCCGCCGGGCCTGTCGCCGGCGTTGTTCAGCCCTGTGCTGCTCGAGGAAGTCATCAAGGTGGGCATGTCGCCGGGCTGGGTCAACAGCTACCGTCCGGACCAACCGCAGCGCGACATGATTAACGTGCCGGCGTGCTTCCGCCCACCCATGGCCATCCAGGCTGCCTCCGGCCGACTGACTTCGGATACGCGCCGCGGGTTTGAACTGCTACAACGCCTGGCCGGCGACACCAACGGCGATGGATCGGCTGGAGCGATTTGCCGGAAGTTGATGTCGATCCGCGAGCACGAGTCTGCGTCCCTGCCGCGCGAAGTGCAGGTTGAATTGACGACCGAAGATCAACTCAGCGGAACTATTCTGCGGCCTCGGGGCGATGTCGTCGGCCGTCGTGGCCCGCTGGATCTCGATATTCTCGCCCGCTTGCTGGAGGACCTGTGCCGGTACGATGATTCGTTGATCGTCCTGGGTGGGTTCGGCGAACCGTTGCTCCATCCGGATTTCGAGAAGGCCCTGCAACTGTGCCGGGAGGCGAACGTCTTTGGTCTGGCGGTCCGCACGAACGGCATCGCCATGAATGAAGAAGTTGCTCGAGCGATGTGCGACAACGGCGTGGACGTGGTCCAGGTGCTGCTGGATGCCAATGACGCCGAGGGATACCGCCGCGTGCATGGTGTGGACGCATGGGACGACGTTATCAAAAACATGGATGTGCTCAATCAGCTCCGCCAGTCCAGAACGCAAGTCAATCCAATCATCGCAGCCAGCCTGACCAAGTCCCGCGAGACAATCAGCGCAATGGAGGCGTTTTACGACCGCTGGCTCAGCTTTTCCGGGTGGGCGGTCGTCGAAGGATACAGCCACCACGCCGGTCTGCTGGAGGATCGCCGGGTGATGAGCATGGCTCCGCCACAGCGCCGGCCCTGTCGCCAGCTTCGCGAGCGCTGCACTGTGCTGGCCGACGGCTGCGTGGTGGGATGCGATCAGGATTTCCAGGCACAATACGTCCTGGGAGATTTGAACCGGCAGTCACTCACCGAGATTTGGCAGGGGCGCCAATTGAATGCACTGCGAGAGGCCCACCGAGCCGGAGCGTATTCACTGCATCCAATGTGCGAAAAGTGTGACGAGTGGCATCGGCCGTAAGAAAGTGCTGAGTGCTGAGGGAGTCAGAATCGGGTCGGACATACGGCACGGCTAGGCCATGAGCATCGACTTGGCTTCGTCGCTATCTTCTTCGAGCTGTTCGCAGGCTTCTTCAATCTTCTCAGGGGTCAGATGCGCATCCTGCAAGAGCTGCGGCGTGAGTTCCGCTTCCTGTGCGGTCATGTAGAAGCCCATCTGCCGCTCGCAGCAAATGATGTCGGCGGCCTGGACCAGCGCCACGACGTGCCGCATGTCCTCCGCCACGCGAGACGAGTCATGGTGATAGCCGACCACGGCGCGCAAGTGCCGCGGGAACTTCCATTTCGTGGCCAGCGCCATTCCGAACATGGCGTGGTCCGCGCCGAAAACCTGATGTTCACACTCCAGAAACGAGTCGCCGCTCGTCTCGGCCAGCTTGATTGCTTCGCCCAGCTTGTCGCCGAAGGCCTGTCGTTCGACCAGGATGCCCAGATCATGAATCAGGCCGGCCAGGAAGATCTCCTCAGCTTCGGCCCGGCGCCCCGTGACGCGGGCCAGCGATCGCGACGCGACGGCCACCGCCACGCTGTGCGTCCACAGATCGGCCGCCCTGAACTTGTCGGTGATCTTCTCGCCCTTGAACATGCGCGCGATGGACGAGGCGATGGCGATGTTCTTTACCGCGGAGAGTCCCAGCAGCACGATGGCGCGATCGACGCTGGCCACCTGCCCCGGCAGTCCGTAAAACGCCGAGTTGACCACTTTAAGGACCTTGGTGGACAGCGCGATGTCGTTCTTGATGACGTCGTGCAGGTCGCGCGCGGTACTCTTGGGATTCTCGACGATCTCGATAATCTTGACGGTGACTGCCGGTAAGGTCGCAATGCCACCGATCTGTGACAACGCCTTGGCGATGATCGTCTGGGCTTCAGTGGTGCTGGTCGCTGCTTCGGCCATGCGCGTACCTCGCAGTCGTCAAAAGGACAATGGACTCGCCCCTTATCATCGACCCATTGGCATGGTCAATAGAGAACGAAATGGGTGCGCGATCAATACCTAATTCGTTTGGGCCGGATGTTATCGGACAGGTTGGGCCGTGCGAGAATGGCAGCGATTTGCGAGCCCGCCCGCCCGTTTCCGTAGGCACTGCTCCGCCGCGGCGGACCTGGGCGAATGCGCATCCGGCGTGCTTTCGAGATCGCGGCCTTGATCGCCGTCGCTGTTTCCTTGCAGTCGATGACTGCTCGTCCGCCGCGCAGGCGGCCGGCTTGTCGCGGACCCACGTTGACGGCCGGTGTGCCCGCGGAATGGGCTTCTATGATTCCCGCCGACGAGTTTCCAACCAGAATCTGCGCCGCCTTGAGGCACTGGAGGAATTTGAGCCGTGGTATCGACTCGACACTCACCCAGCGGCGCTCGCGATCATTCTGCCGTCTCTTTTTGATGGCCCGGAGGATGCCCGAATGGCCGGCGTCGCTGTTGGGATAAACGATCAAGCCGCACAGCCCGCAATGGGCCACGGCGTCCAAAATGTTGTCCATGACGCGCTGTTCCACGCGCGGGGCTCGCCCGACGGGATGCTGCACGATCAGAGCAATCGCGGCATCACGGGCAAATCCAAATTCGTCGGCGAGCCAGCGTGCGTGCGGCCTGGGTATGGACCGCAGGTCGTCGAGCCCCGGTGCGCCGACGACGTGTACGGGT
>JADFJZ010000359.1 GCA_022565195.1 Planctomycetota bacterium
TCCTCCTTGAGCCGGGCCCTTCAGGGTCCGGACCGTCCGTGTCCTGAAGGCCACGGCTCAGTGGGGAAACGCCTAACAGATGCGTGTCGGACCAGTAGCGCTCCAGTTTCAAGGCTGATTTCCTGACGGAGCATCGACGATGGCAAAGACCAAGGCGATTTCGGACCAACGCGCGCTGCTGCTGCGGCTGATTGACGAATGCTACGACAAGACAGCGTGGCATGGGCCGAACCTGAAGAGTTCGGTTCGGCGCGTCACGGTCGATGAGGCTGTGTGGCGGCCTCGACCGGGCAGACGGAACATCGCGGAAATCGTCATGCACTGTGCTTATTGGAAATACGCCGTCCGCCGCAGAATCACTGGCGGCAAGCGGGGCTCGTTTCCATTGAAGGGCAGCAACTGGTTTGAGCTGCCCGCGAAGCTGACGACGAAACAATGGCGCGATCACCTTTCGCTTTTGGACGAACAGCACGCGGCGCTGCGTGAAGCAGTGGCCCGGGCACCCTGGGCACAACTGCTCAAGGCTCGCCGACCGGCCGCTCACATCCACGGCATCGCCCTGCACGACGTCTACCACGCCGGCCAAGTCCGCACGCTCAAAGTGCTGTACAAGCAGGCCGCAGGCAGCGGCAGTATGGCGCGCAAGTGAGCTTCCCCGGTTTCACGAAGATTTCGCGTTTGGCCATCGTGATCCCGTCGCAACTGTCTTGTTTGCCACCGACTTCAGTCGGTGGTAGTCGGTTCATAATTTTGTTTCTGGAGCCGGCTTCAGCCGGGCTTCTCGAAGAGTACAAAAGCCCGGCTGAAGCCGGCTGTCAGCTTTGTCTCAGACTACCGAACCACCAACTAAAGTTGGTGGCAAACAGGAATTTTTGCTTGTGAGTTGGCCTCTTTATGCGAAATCTTCTCACGCCCTATGCACCTCTCGCCAACCGGTACTCGCTGCGGATACGATGTTCCCATGCCTGATTCCTTGGCGACTGACGGCGACCGTCTCTACACGCGGCAGTTTGCGCAGGTGTTCTCAGCCGTGCTGCTGTTCATGACCGCAGTGGCGCTTCAGTTCCACGTCGGGCAGTACATCGAATATCTCGGGCACGGGGTCGATGTGTTAGGGCGGATCATGAGCATCGGCATGGTGGGCACGCTGCTGATGCGGCTGCGCGTGGGGCGGTGGATTGATCGTGTGGGGTGCAAGCCGATCTGGCTGGCAGGGGCGGCGGCGTTTGCCGTTGCGACCGGATCGATGCAGTTTGCCACGCAGTTGTGGTTAGTTACCGCGTTGCGCGCCATCGCCGGGATGGCCACCGCAGCCGTGCTGACCACGGTGGCGGTTTTCGCCGCCCAGATCGCGCCGCCGCGCCGCCGGGCGGAGAGCATCGGCAGCATGGGCCTGGCCGGCTTGGTCGGCATTGCGGTAGGCCCGACGGTGGGCGACTTGATCTTCGCCGGCACTGCGGATTCGATCACGCCATTTCGGATATTCTTCTTCGCCAGTGCCGCTTGCAGCTTGCTCTCCGGCGTGATCGTCTTGATGCTGACCATGCGCAGCAACAATCAAGGAGCCGCAGGCTTCCCTTCGGGTCTGAGCCTCCCTTCGGGTCTGAGCCTCAGGGTCGAAGACCGGGTCGAAGACAGCCTGCGCGATTCCGCAAGCGCCGCTGATCCACAAGATGCCCTCGGCGAGATCATCGAAAGAGCCGTGCGCGAAGCGGTGCTGCTGCAAAACGCCGGCTTCGATGCCATCGTGGTCGAGAACTTCGGCGATGCGCCGTTTCACGCGACAACCGTGGAGCCGCACACCATCGCATCCTTGGCCCAATGTGTTCGTGCGGTTGTCAGCGAATGTCGGGTGCCGGTGTGCGTGAACGTCCTGCGCAACGATGCCATCGCGGCGCTGGCCGTCGCCGCGACTGCGGGCGCACGGGCCATCCGCGTCAACGTACACATGGGCGTCTATGCCACCGACCAGGGCATGATCGAAGGCCGGGCGGCGGAGACGTTGCAGTATCGGCAGCGGCTCGGCGCGGACGTGGCGATCTGGGCCGACGTACACGTCAAGCACGCCCAGCCGATCAGCCAACCCGACATCGCCCTCGCCGCCGAGGAGCTGGTCGATCGCGGGCGGGCCGACGCGGTGATCGTCTCCGGCAGCACGACCGGACGGTCGGCGGACCTGGACGACCTCAGGCGCGTCAAAGGGGCGGTACCGCATTGCGCGGTTTTCGTCGGCAGCGGTGTGACGGCGAAGAACGTCAAAGAGTATTTGGAATTGTGCGACGGCGTGATCGTGGGCTCGGATTTGAAGCCGGACGGCAAAGCAAGCAACCCACTCGAGGCCGATCGCGTGAAACGCTTCGTGGCCGCGGCGCGATCGTAGTATGTCAAACGGTCGATGAGCAAACCCATTATCCACTTGTGGTCCATCGCGGGGAGCGATCGCAACATCGCCAGGCAACTCGGCCTGCGCTCGACGGCGCAACTGGTGGGTCTGGTGCAGGACGCCGTCGGCTCGGACTACAAAGTGACGGCGAACGTGAAGCTCTTCGAGGCCAAAGTCGATGAGCGCCGCGGCGGGCGGAGCGACGATGCCGCACGCGCCCGGGACATCGAGCGGGCGCTGTGCGACGATCGCATTTCGGCCATCGTTTCCATACGGGGGGGCGCATGGCTGGCGCGGGTCCTGCCGCGCGTCAACTTTGATGTACTCAAGAAGCGAAAGACAATCGTACACGTCTTCGGGTTCAGCGAGTTGACGGCGCTGATCAACATCGTCGCGCGCTATCCGAAAGTGCGCGCCCATTACGACATGGGGCCTGGCTTCGCGCTGTGGGGACTGCGAAACTACGCGATTGCGAATTACGATGAACTGTCCCGTGGTTCGGGCGTTCGCACTCGCACAAAGTCCGCGCGAGCTAAGGCGAGTGCCCCGCAGGGAGATGTCGCCTCTTTTGCAC
>JADFJZ010000360.1 GCA_022565195.1 Planctomycetota bacterium
TTTCGCCAATGCCACGGCGCCCGGGATGATCTTTTGATTGCTCGCCGGAATCAAAACGCGGTCCGCGTTTCGCTCATAGATAATCTTGCCGTCGGGGAGGCTCATCACCGCTGCGCTCACCACGGTTTGTGCGTGAGGCAGCCGATCCAGAAGTTTCTGCAACCTGGCAATGCGCGGCGCATGGTCCGCATGGGCGGCGCTCGTCCAGGTGCCGATCAACAGCCCGCACGCGATCAATGACAACAGACGCGGATTCTGAATGTGCATCAAAATCGCAATAGGCCTCGAATGTTCACATGGGGTTCGCCGGCCCCGAGGCCGGCGGTCACGCGCAGTAAGTCGGATGGCACAACGATCAATAATCTCGAGCCCGGCCAGTGATGTTCCATTGCCGGCCCGTACGTCGAAGCTCACTCACGAGACTATCCGCCATCGCAGGATCAAGGTGCAGTGTAGCATCTTTCCGGCCTCTTTGGACGATGCGCAAGGCTGTGTTCTTTTCCTCGGGCCGGAGGTAAACCCGCCCACCTGCCGACAGAGAAAACTCGCGCGAGGAAGAGTACTTGTGAAACGACAGGTGCTTGCTGGTCAGCACGACGCCCGCCTTGCCCAACTCCGCATTGCTGAAATCGGCATCCGGGAAAAAGCCCCGAAACTCCTCATTGTCCTCGATCTCGCACCACTGCGTGATTTTCCGGCGGACGGCCGTGGGCAGCGACAGCCAGCGGTTCTTCTTCAGTTTCTCACATTCCTGCAGTAAGTGTTGGTGTTCCGGCGTGTCGCTGCCGCCGTTATTGCGATGAAAGGCCGCGGCGATCAAGAGGTGCGTGATGCGAATCAGGCAGTGCTCACCCTGCGGCTCGGCGACGAGCGACGCATGTATTTCGTCTTCCACCGTGCAATCGCTGCACACAAAAAACGGGAATGGAAGATCAAACGGTTCGGGCAGGTTCTTCAGTTTGGGCAGCTCATCCAGCCAACTGGCCCGGCCGTAACCGCTCAGTGGTTGCAGCCGGCCGATCGGTTGATGGTTGATCTCGCGAACGCGCAGCGGATCATCAGCCGGCAATTTCTCGTTCCAAATGATGAGGTGTACGTTCAGCCGGCGCCCGCGCCCGCAGCAGACACACTGCTTGGGAAAAGAATCACGCAGGCGCTCATCGCCCAACAGGTTTGCCGGGAATTTGAAGTGAGCACCCAATTCATCAACCCGCTCCAGTTCGACGCGCGGCTGGCTCCGCCCGCCGCGCGACGGGCTGCGCCTGGGTGCAGCGGCCTCTTTGTGCTCCACAGATGCCGGACTCTCCGTGATGCTCGAACCGCCCATGACACTGTGCGAGGAGGGGTCCGCGCCTTGAATGACCCATCCATAGGCTGTTTCCTCATCGAGGGGCTTCTCGCTCGTGATGGTGAATCGTTGCCCGCACTTGCACCGCGCCCGGGCGCCGATCTTCTCAGGCGAGAGGCGGTACTTTTGGGAACAGTTCGGACAGCGAACGACGATCGAATGAGGCATCACGATCCTCTCAGAGTTGTCAACGGCGTGACGTGAGCGGGCCGAGGCCCTGCGCTGCCATGATACACGACATCGTGGTTCGCAGGCTAGCCAAATTTGGCTTCACCACGCGAAAGACATTAGAATCACACCCACTCTGTGTCTCGATTTTGGGAGATGAGGGATGTCTAAGATGTTCATCGGCTTACGCGACGCAAAGCAGTACCACCGCACCAAACTGGTCCTGTCACTAATCGGCACCGTGGTGTTTTTGATCTACGCAGGTGCGTGGGTGTGGTGGGGCGGGGCCGGCTTGAGCCGGTACGGCGACAACCGCTGGGTCAGCCTGTTCGTCTATGCCGGGTGCTTCGCCCTGCTGCACGAACTGCTCACACTTCCAATGTCGTACTACGCCGACTACGTGCTGGAGCATCGCTACGAACTCAGCAACCAATCGTTCACACGCTGGCTCGTGCAGCTTGCCAAAGAATGGTTGGTCGGCGGCCTGCTCGCCGGCATCGCGCTCGCGGGTCTGTACGCCCTGTTGTGGTACGGCGGAGCGCTGTGGTGGTTGTGGATCTGGAGTGGCTGGCTTGGCTTGACCGTCGTGCTCGCGAAGCTCTTTCCGGTGCTCTTGCTGCCGGTGTTCTACGATTCCGAGCCGCTCAACGACGAACGCATCACATCCAGCCTGACGGCGATGGCCGACGATGCCGCGCTGCGGATCAGCGGCATCTTCAGCTTGGAACTATCGAAGGATACGAAAGCAGCCAACGCCATGTTGACCGGCCTCGGCTCAACGCGGCGCGTGTATCTCTCGGACACGCTCCTGGATGCCTTTGAGCATGAGGAAATCGAGGTGGTGTTCGCCCACGAACTCGGACACCATACACGCCGGCACATTTGGAAATTGCTCGGGCTCTCGGCCGTCGTCAGCACATTGCACGTCGCCGTGCTGGCCTACTTTCTGCATCCATACCACGGCTCCGGTCGCGAAGATTTTTCCGGAGCCATCGCCCTGCTGCCACTGATCGCAGTTTGCCTCGGCTTTTTGAGCATGATCATCAGACCGCTGCACAATGCGATCAGCCGCCGATTTGAGCGGCAGTGCGACAGAGATGCCATCCGGCGGACACGCAACCCGCAGGCCTTTCGCAGCACGATGACCCGCCTCGCGGAAATGAACCTGGCCGACCCCGATCCTCATCCTTTCATCGAATGGTACTTCTACGATCACCCCGCCATCCGCAAACGGATCGCCTTGGCCGACGAATTTGCGGCGGCCTAGCAGGAATTTTTAGCCACAAAGGCACCAAGACACGAAGAAAAGCAATAGACGTACTCGTCACCACGATATCAGCCAATGATGTATGAATGCTGTTTGTTACAGAGTGTTTGCTTTTGACAGAGGAACAAGAGACATGATTTCTTTGTCTTTGTGCCTTTGTGTCTTC
>JADFJZ010000361.1 GCA_022565195.1 Planctomycetota bacterium
CGACATCAGTGCAGTTAACGAAGATCTTAATGTGCGTGACGGCCGTCCAATCACAGTGGTAGAAATGCGTGCGGTTCAATTCCGACTCGTGGGCCGAGTAACATAAATCTATTCGCACCAGGACCGGCACGACTCCGAGATACCTGGACACCGCCCCAACGACGTCCGGCCGCAGGGCGAACTTCATGAATGGCGAATCCAGCGTGAGTCGGTCACAATCGAACAGGCCCATGAACAGGCCTTTGGTGCCGACCTCCGGCTGAATGACGCGCGTCGGTTCGAGCTTCTCCAATTCGCGGTTTCCTTCATAGACGATGGCGTTGATCTCCGGAAATCGGCCCGGCTCGAAGCGCGCAAACCCCATATCGCGCGGGATCGTGAAGTCGGCTTCGTTGGAAATACCACCCGCCGCCCGCCGCCGCCGTCGAACAGCCCGAAGATTCCTGAGAGAGCGATACCGATCGTACAAGCCTCGTCGCCGATCGCCGCCATCCACGAGGGCAGCATCCAGCCGATCAAGCCAGCCTCTGTTGTTCGATTCTTCAGTCATCACGATTCTAGTGCGTGGACTAGCCCACCATGCTCAGTGAACATTTCACAGATCAAGTCCCATGAACAACGTGCAGCCTTCCGGATGATCGCCGTAGGGTGGAATCTCGCGGAAGCCGAGCGCGCGATAGAGCGACACGGCTTCTTTCATTCGATCGGCGATGCTGTCGAGGCGCATCTTGCGATAACCCAGGCGCCGCGCTTCGTCGATGATCTCCACAGCCAGCGCTCTGCCAATGCCCCGGCCTCGATGGGCTGGGCGAACGTGCAGACGCTTCATTTCGCAGGTGCCATCATCGAACCGCCGCAGAGCGACGCACCCCACGGGTCGGTCGTCCTGCCGGGCGAGCAACAGGCAACCATCGGGCGGGCCGTATTGGCCGGGGAACTCGGATATCGTCTTCTCGATCTTGCACCACGACTTTTCAAGCGCCAGCCACGCCGCATATTCGCGGAATAGCTCAGCGACCTCCGCGAGGTCATTCTCCGAGTGTGCTCGTTTCACATCAGCCATGCGTGGACCTACTTCGCAGCGGTCGCGGTTGCGAATGGGCGCTCTTCGATGCATCTGCCAAATCCCGGCGCGCCGGGAAAGTCACTTCGAATATGCCAACCGAACTCCACACACAATTAGCAATCACGTTTCGGTGTCGCTTCCACCGCGACGCTGTTTGCGCTCCAGTCGGGCGGCGGCGGATTGAATCTCGTTCCATTCCGCCTTCCATGCGCCCTTCGTTCTATCGGCAAGTTGCTTCAGAGCACGCAGATGTTGGGTTGCACCGAGGTCGGTTGATTCGGACAAACTCGATACGAGGCGGGCGAGCATGTTGCGGAATCGCGGGCCGTGCGACACCGCTTCCGTGCCCACGCCGTCGAGATCGATCAGCCAAGGCTGCGGATCGTCTTCGCAATTGGAAACGAGCACATTACTGACCTTGAGATCGCGGTGATACAGCTTGTTGTCGCCCAAAGTACGAAGCACGTCGGCCATTCTGTGCGTCAGGGTGTCCAGCGGGGGTGAACGGCGACGACCCTCGCGGGCAGCGTCCAGCTTACGGACAGCTCGATCAATCGGCAGGGCGTTCGCAACAAACGCCGTCACGATGCGGCCTTCCAAGTGACAGAAACCGGCCTGTCGCCACATGCAGGCCAGCGGCAACGGCGTCGGCAGGCCGAGTCGCCGCAGGCGATGGCCCAGCCAGAATTCGCGCCATTCCTTCGGTCCCTTGAGCCACGATCCGAGCCGCTGCGTCACCGTGTCAACTCGGCCCTGTTTGCAAATGATCTCTGCGGGTTCGCCGGTCGGCCGGTTGATCCGCAGTTGGACGACCCGGCTTCCGGCGGATGATTTGTGCAGGAGCTGCGCCGCCGGCGCCGTCAAGTCATCCTGAATGCGCGCGAGTGTCTCTTGCCAGTAGGATTCAGCAGACTTGAGATCGCTCCACGAATCCGAATCGTGTTGCGAATCGCCGGAAACGTAGGCGATGGCGGACCAGCCGTCGGACAGTTGATAACTGCGGAAACAGGCGCCGAACCGATTGATGGTCCCGTTCCCGTGCCGGCGCAGGAGTTGGGTGGGCGTGAGGTTTGCAGTCGATTCATCCGCGATTGTCGCGGGGGCAGTGAAAGCCAAGCGGCGCTCCAAGAGCAAGTCCGCAGCCTGAAGGCTGCGGCTCAGTTGTGCGGCGTTATGATACCGGTCGAGTGGTTGGGGTTGCAATGCGCGGCTGGTTCATGCGTGTGCGGGCGAGTCGGACGGCCAGGCGCAGAGCGGCCTTCATGCTGTCGGGATCGGCTTCGTTCCGGCCGACGATGTCGTAGGCGGTGCCGTGGCTGGGACTGGTGCGAATGATCGGCAGGCCCAGCGTCACGTTGACAGCCTCGTTGAAGGCATGCAGCTTGACGGGAATCAGGCCCTGGTCGTGATACATCGCCACGATGCCGTCATACTTGTTCGTGCGGATCGCCTGACTGAACAGAGTGTCAGCGGGGAAAGGCCCCTTGACATCGATTCCCAACTCGCGGGCCATGACCATGGCGGGCTCGATGATCCGCGACTCTTCATCGCCGAACTGCCCGCCTTCGCCGGCGTGCGGATTCAACCCGGCGACCGCGATCCGCGGCGCTTCGATCCCGAACCAATCACGCAGGGCCTGGGCCAGCAGATCGATGGGCTGAAAAACCTTGCCGATGGTAAACGTGTTCTGCAATTCAAAAAGCGCTTCGTGCGTGCTGGCCAGAGCGACCCGCAGCTTGCCGGCGGCAAACATCATGGTCACACGCTTTGCTTTGCACGCCTGGCAGAGCTTTTCAGTGTGGCCCGGGAACTTGTAGCCGGCCATGCGCCAACTGGTCTTGTTGATCGGCCCGGTGACCAGAGCGTCGACCTTGC
>JADFJZ010000362.1 GCA_022565195.1 Planctomycetota bacterium
TTGGCGAGCAGGCCGAGTACGCGGAATCGCAACCCGTTGATGTACACGTAATCGTCGACGATCTTGTCGTCGCATTCCAGGAGCTTCAGAATGTGAGGGCCGACCACGCAGACGTAGGCGCCGTTGTCCACGTCGATCGGGCCGAAGAATCTGCCCTTTTCGACGGCGAAGTTGCGAATGCTCTGGAACTGTTCCGTGGTGCCGCGCAGCTCGAATTCATTGGCTTCGATCTTCTCGCGGCCGTACTCCAATGTCGCGCCGCCGAAAATCAGAGGCGTAATCCGACGGATCTTGTCGCAGCGCGCGACGACCGCGCGCACGTCATCGACGTCCAGAAAGACTCGACCCATACGCCGGCCTTCAAAGCCGGTGGGGCGGTGGGGGACCACGAACATCAGATTCGTGCCGAATCCGCGCAGCATGTCGGTCACATAGTTTCCGAAGCCCTGAACGGACGACACCACCGTGATCGTTGACGTGACGGCGATGATCATCCCGAGCGTGGTGAGCATCGCGCGGGCCTTGTTTGCCCAAATCTGAACCAGCGCCGTAATGACGTTCTGACAGTGGCGCGAGACAACCGCGTCCACCCACGCCAGCCACCTCAAAGGCAGAGCAGGTCTCTTCGAGGATCGTGACGATGGCTTCGTCCGATTTGTCGTTCTGATTTCGATATCTGTCGTACTCACAGCGTTCCTTGAGAGGCGTAACATCTACTCATGTCTGAGCGCGTCAATTGGATGTAGAATCGCCGCCTTGAACGCGGGGATTATGCCGAAAACGATCCCCGTTCCCGCGGAGAACACCAGGGCCAGTGCCACCGACCACAGGGGGACCTCCAGATCCACCATCTTGGGGTGTAACGAGCCGATATGGGCGATGCCGTAGCCCAGTGCGATGCCCACACACCCGCCGAGCGTACAGAGCACGACGGCCTCGGTCAGAAATTGCAACATGATGTCACGACGCCGTGCGCCGACGCTCTTGCGCAACCCGATCTCCGGCGTCCGTTCGGTCACGGATACCAGCATGATGTTCATGATGCCGATTCCACCGACCAGCAGCGAGATGCTGACGATTCCGCCGAGAATACTCGAAGCAATGATCTTGATTTTCTCGAACTCGCCGAGCGCCTGATCCTGGCGGCTGATGAAGAAGTCGTTGGGCTGGCCGGGCTGCAGGCCATGTCGCTTGCGCAGCACGCGCGTGATTTGTGCATAGGCTGCGTCGATTGTTTCCTCGCTGGTGGCCTCCGCCAGAAAGGACACTCTGTCTCGCCGCTCAGGATACATTTTCAGTGCCGTCGTGTAGGGAACCATGATCGTCTCGTCTTGGTCGTCGCCCATGAAACTGCCCTTGGCTTCGAGAAGCCCGATCACTTTGAAGCGCAGGCCGTCGATGTAAACATGTTCTCCGACAATTGCTTCGTCGCTCTGGAGCTGTTTGACGACCGAGCGACCCAGGACGACCACCTGTGCGGCGGAGTCCACGTCGATGGGGCCGAAGAACCGGCCGGCATCGACAAAAAAGCTGCGAATCGTCTGGTAGTGCTCGCTGACGCCGCGCATCGGAATCTGCTCGGCCTTTTCGTCGCCAAACTTCACTTCTGCGTTGTGCGTATAAATGAACGGCGACAGCCGGCGGACATCCGCACATTCGGCCCGCACGGCGCTCACGTCTTGCATGTTCAACTTCAGTCGCCCCATGCCGTGGGCGTGGCGGCCACGCGGGAAGAATGGATGAACAACCATGTATTGCGTCCCGTATCCACGCATCATTTGGGTCACATAGTTGCCGAATCCTTCGACAAATGAGACGACCGTGACGATCGACGTTACGGCGATGATGATCCCCAGAGTGGTCAGGATGGATCGGCCTTTGTTCGCCCAGATTTGCACGAGCGCAGTGCCGACGTTCCGACAGTTGCGGAGCAGACCTTCGACGAACCAACGTCCGCTGGATGACAGGATGCGAACGACGCGCTTCAGCATGGGACTTCCGAGCGGACGCGGTCTTCGTCCGTCGTCCTTCGTCGGTCGGCTGCTGTCCGTCGCTGCACGTCCGAAGCGATGAGCCCGTCTCTGAGTCGGATGACGCGCTCGCACCGAGCGGCGATGTCCTCTTCGTGGGTGACGATGATGATTGTTTGCCCGTCGGCGTGCAGCGAATCGAAGATGGCCATGATTTCTTCACCGGTCTTGCTGTCCAGATTGCCGGTGGGCTCGTCGGCCAGGATAAGGTCCGGCTCCTGGGCCAAAGCCCGGGCGATGGCCACACGCTGCTTCTCGCCGCCCGAGAGTTGGTTTGGGCGATGCGTCGCCCGGTCGGTCAGCCCCACGCGTTCCAAGGCCGCCAGGGCGCGCTGCTTCTTGTGCGAGGCCTGCGTGTACATCAGCGGCAGTTGCACATTCTTCAGAGCCGTCGTCCGCCCGAGCAGTTCGAACGTCTGGAAGACGAAGCCGATTTGCCGGCCTCGGATTCGGGCCAGGCGCGACTGAGAGTGCTTGGAAACGTCTTTCTCTCGCAGGTAGTACTTTCCGGTCGTCGGGATATCCAGGCAGCCGAGGATGTTCATCAGCGTGCTCTTGCCCGATCCGCTCGGCCCCATGATGGCGACGTACTCGTTCTCGGCGATGCTGCACGTTACTCCGCGCAGCGCATGAATCAGTTCCGTGCCGACGCGGAAGATCTTCTCGATGTCGACCAGTTCGATCAGTTTGTTACCGTTTGTGCTCATCATGGCCCCGGATCGTGCTAGGCTTTTTCTGAAAACTCCGGTTTCGTAGCGGCCGACCTCCGTCTCGGCCGTCGGTCGGCAGGGACGCCGACCGCTACAGGAGTTTTCAGGCAGAGCCTAACCGTTTTCGTCCTCCGAGGGTTCTGGAACATCTTTCTGCGCTGCGGCTTGCTCTGCGGGTTCGGCCTCTTCCTTCTCGGC
>JADFJZ010000363.1 GCA_022565195.1 Planctomycetota bacterium
AAGTACCCGCTTGATGCTTTCCAGTTTGTGCAGGAGGGCCTGTCTTATGCCGTGATGGAAGTCCACGGCGAGATGAGTCCGGAGCAGCAGGAACTGCACAAGTTCATGTACGAGCACGGCATTGACCTCGACCGTCTCGAGTATTTGCAGCTGAACGGCGAACTACCGGAGCAAATCCAGGAATTGCTGGCCCAGGTGGGCGACATTGATCAACTCAATCGTCATGTTTCAGGACAGCACCTGTGCTGGGGCTTGCGAAACTATGCCCTTCAGAAATTCGGCGCTTTGGCCTCGGCCGTGCTGAACCACTGGAACATCCGGCGCACGCGCGACTTTGGTGAAATCGTCTTCGCGCTGGTGGACAATGAGTTCCTGCAGAAACAACCCGACGATTCCATCGATGATTTTGATGAGATCTATCAGTTCGCCGAAGCCCTCGATCGATCGTTCAAAATCGAACTCGGCAAGAAAACGCGCTGACTGAGCCTCGGTGCTTGTGCGTCACGGCAAGGTCATCGGCGGGCTGGTTTGAGGCCCCTCAGGCCTGCTAAGCCATTTTCCCCCAAATAATTGCGGCGAACCCCCGAATTGTCATAAGATGGTCATTGGCTGCCCGCGGGGCGCCCCCGCTTACGTCCGGGGGCGATGTAAATCCTGATCTACAAAGAGGTTTCGAGCGTGGATGGAAGTGAGTCACAGGCGACGACCTTAGGCGTGCGTCACGCTTTGCTGGTGTACTCGTCTCCTTCCGCGCTCTTCCGGCGAATCGAAGACACGGGCGCCTATGGTTGGGCGCTCGTCGTGCTGCTGGGGCTGGTGACTCTGGTCGGCTATGTGCAGGTCCAGACCGGCCTACTGGATCGCCTGGTGGACGAAGGCACAAACAACAGGTTGCGACAGCTAGAAGACAATCGTGCCAACCTCGTTGAGCGAGGCCAATTACGTGAAACCATGGAGAACGCGCGCAAGCAGGGCGAGTTCTTCAAGACGATCAAGCGGTTGCAGGTCATCGTGCTATCGCCCGTGAAGATGCTGGCAGAGTACCTGCTCATCGCAGCCAGTCTTTATGCCGTGGTCGCGCTGACCGGTCGCAAGCCCGAGTATCACACGTTGATGTCGATTTGTGTGTATTCGGGTTTCATTGAGTTGATCGCGTACATCTTGCGCGTCTGCATGATGATGTACTATGGCACGATCAACATCGACACGTCATTGGCGCTGCTGGCCGATCCGGGCCAGGGCACCGTGCTGGCGGCGTTCGATCCGTTCTTGATTTGGTTTTGGATTCTCGTGGCGATGGGACTGATCGTCACTCAACAACTGAGCCGCCGCATGGCCATCGTGTCGTGCTCGATGCTGTGCATCGTGACGATGGGACTGCGTGTGGGCCTGTCATTCGCGGCAGCGCTGGGACAAGCATAGGCCGGCCGGGAAGAATAGGATGGAGTGCGGACCATGAAAGGACTGTTGACAGTGGTCGTTTTGGCGGGCATCAGCGCCGGCGTTTTCGCGCTGGGCACATTCCGCCGAGAATCGGACGACAAGCCGCTCTTGCACATCGCGGAGGAACTGGCGATCAACGTGCAAGTGGCGAAGCCGGAACAAAAGGAAGTCATCCGCTTGGTGCAGGCTCCGGGCGACGTCGAGGCGGTGCTCGAAGTTGATATCAGCTCGGAGATCGTCTCCAAGATTGAGGAAATGCCGATCGAGGAAGGCGACTTCGTTTCAAAGGGCGATTTGGTTTGCCGACTGAACGACGAACGACTTCGGGCGCTGGTGGAATCCGGCGAGGCCCGAGTCGCCAGCCTCAAGGCTGCCGTGTCCCTCGCGGAGGCCGACCATGAGAAAGCGGATCGCGACCTCAAGCGGCAGATCCGCTGGTCGGAAAACAACGTCACGTCGGTGCAGGAGATGCTCGACTACCAGACGGCGTTCAAGAGGGCCTCCGCCGTTCTGGAAATGCGAAAGCAGGAACTCACGGAGGTGGAAGCCGCGCTCAAACGAGCCAACGAAGACCTCAAGCGGACGGTGATCACCTCCCCAATTGACGGCGTAATCTCGCGCCTTAACGCCAAGCAGGGCGAGGTCGTGATCACAGGAACGATGAATAACCCCGGCACAGTGATTATGAGCATCAGCGACCTCTCCCGAATGCAGGTGCGTACGCGAATCGATGAAATCGACGTGCCGCTGGTCAAAGCGGGGCAGAGGGCAAACATCTACTTACAATCGGACCAGGATCGGCCTGTCCCGGGACGCGTGCTGCGCGTGGCCTCCAAGGGCGTTAAGCCGACAGGTCGTGACGTAGTGACTTTTGAAGCCATCATCGAAGTGATGTCTCAAGACGAACGCATCAAGCCCGGCATGACCGCCAACGTGGAGATTGAAGTCGCCAAGCACGCACAGGCCATCACCGTTCCAGTCGAAGCGGTTGTGCACCGTCTGCGGAAAGAACTCGCGGACGACATCCTCGCGGACTTTGACCGCCGGCAAATCAAGCTCGGATTATCCGAGCGTGCCCGCCAGGCGCAATACATCAAGGTTCTCTACGTGATGGAAAACGACGAGGCCAGGCTCCGATTGATCACCACCGGCATCGCCGACAGCAAGCGTGTCGAATTGCTGGAGGGCGCGGCGCTGGACGACACGGTAATCGTCGGCCCGTATCGCAGCCTCGATCAATTGCGCGACGGCAAGAAAGTGGCCCTCATTGAGGAAGGCAAGAAAGAAGGCGAGGAGCAGCCCGGCGAGAAGGAAGAGGCCGAACCCGCAGAGCAAGCCGCAGCGCAGAAAGATGTTCCAGAACCCTCGGAGGACGAAAACGGTTAGAGCAATCCGGGGCCATGATGAGCACAAACGGTAACACGCTGATCGAACTGATCGACATCGAGAAGATCTTTCGCGTCGGCACGGAACTGATTCA
>JADFJZ010000364.1 GCA_022565195.1 Planctomycetota bacterium
ACATTGGAGTCGTCCTCCGTCCAGGCGATTTCGCCGCGCAGCGTCATGATGATGTTGCGATCGATCTCAATATCGCGGCTGAGCGACCAAATGTACCGCTGAATGAAATCATGCCGGTTGCGCCGGCGGAAATCCTGCGTGTTGGGCTGCCAGTAATCCTCCCAGGTCCATTGCCCGGAAAACTCGAAGAGCAACTCGTATGGCATCGGCATCGCGAGCCGGGCGACTATGGCATTTCCAGTGAGGTCAAAATCGTCGCCCTGCGTGCTCTCGCTGATATAGCGATAGCCCAGCGCCGCAGAAAGCCAGCGCTCGTCGCCCTGTTCGATCCGAGGCTGGCATAGATTGAAGCTCTGCGTCAGGCCGATGGTGTGATATTCGCCGTCACGATCCTCGCGCCGGTCGTTCAATTCTTCATGGTAATCGCGCGGCTCATACGAATAGAACAAAGTTGTGGCTGTTTGCAGTGTGCCGTCGTCATGGAAGCGCTCGATATAGCGCAGCGAGAGCGTGATGCGGTGCCGCGTCAGGAACGCGTCGTTGTTCACTGTGCTGAAGTCGTAACTGTATTGCAGTCCGAACGTCAGGCGGTCGTCGGGGAAATAATTGAGGAACACCCGCCCGCCGTAGGTCTGCACGTTGAACTCCGCCAACGACCCATGCCAACTGTGGAAAGTGTTACCGCCCACGCCGAGGAGCCAATTCTCACCCAGCGGCTGAAGGTAGCGCACGTCCGTACTCAGCCCGAGCCGCACATCGTCATCCGTCGACAGCCCGACCGGCAGCGACGTGTCATCGCCGAGCAGGATCACGTCCGTGTCATAACTCAAGCCCATATCGAGTCGGAACTGAAACTGGCTGATCGGCTCTTCTTCCTCGACGGCCACGCCTGCTCTGAGCTGCTCCGCCAGCGTCCGTGCCCGGGCGCGCTGATCGACATTTGAAGCCAGTTCGCTAACCCGCGTGAACTGCGCAGCCGCCTCTTCGAGTTGACGTTGTTCCGTGTAGATCCAGCCGCGGAACCACGCGATATTGGCCAACATGCTGGGCTCGGTCGCACCTTGTTCGGCTGCCTCCAGCGACGCCAGCGCTGCTTCATTGTGGCCGGTCTTGTATTCCGCCACGCCGAGAAAAAAGTGCGCCTGTCGCAAAGTGGCCGCATCCGCCTCGCCAACGTCGATGAACTCGCGCAGCAGTTGGCGGCTGTGCTCGTATTCATTCTGGCCCGCCAGCGCGATTGCAGCATCCAGTTTCGCGTCGAGGTTTTCGGGGGATAGTTCGAGAACTTTCTGAAAGGACGCCGTCGCCGCGGCATATTCGTACTGCTGCAACTGGCACAACCCCAGCCAGTATCGACCCGCTACGTCACTTTCGTCCGTGCGGACCAGTTCCGCGAAGACGCGCTCAGCCCCCGCATAGTCACCCTGCCCAAAGGCCACGATCCCCCGGTTGAATCGGACGCGGCGCTGCGTTTCCGCCTCGGAGCCGACGGCAGGTAACGCCGCGCCGCCGGCCGCAAGAGCACAAACCACCCACAAGGCGAACTGCCGCGCCAAGAAATCACCGCCCATCTGCTAAAGTGAAGGCACTACTTCTTCGACGACCTGCGGACCCGTAAGGTCGATCAGCGAGTTCGTGATCGGCTCGGTGAGAATCTGCGTGCTCACCGCCGCGATCTCACTGCGGATGAAGTCCTGCAATTGGTTGGTGGTGATACAGGCGCCGAAGATCGGCGTCAGCCCGGCGGCGACCACGCCGAATTTGGCGAAACGACGGATGTTGTTCATAAGCACACCTCGAGAACATCGATACTGGCCCGCATTTCTCACGTCAATTTTGCCCCGAAGGCACAAAGGCACCAAGAATTGAACATGGAGAATGAAGAACGAAAAAAGGGGAAATAACTCCCACTTTTGGAAAACAACCCCGCACTCTGCCTTTGCTTCTTCATTATTCTCTATTTTCCATTCTCCACTTCTTCCCTTCGTGTCTCCTTCAGGCTCCCTCATCGGTCGCCTTCAGCTTTGTGGCTAGAAATTCGGCCTAAGACACGCTGATCAGGAACGAATCGAGCGCGAAGAACACGGAATCAGTGAGAATCGTGGCAGCGGCCTGCGCGAATAACGTGATCGGATCGAAATCTTCCGCCAGAGGGCAGCCGGACTGGAACACCAAACCGCCCGACAGCAATCCTGTCAGCACCCGCAGCCGCCGAGTCTTCTTGCTATTCATGGAACGGACTCCCAAATACTCTGACGTTGAAGCGCGCCCCGCGATTGCGCTCACACACGCCCCGCAGGCCAAGCGGTTTATACTCGCCGCGATCACCAATTGCAACGTGTTAATAAAGTCCCGCCGCCCGCCGGGCGCCGCCGCTGCGGAATCGCACATTTGACGGCTGTTCGCCGATGCCTACCATATTGTGCTGATCTGGAAAATGCACGGACCATCCGCCGCGGCGGGCTCCAGAAAAAGACGGCACGCAGGGATCACATGAGCGACAAGCCGGGCCTGAGTCACAATGCATACGAACCGCTGCCGAAAGGGGAATCGTATTCGCCTTACGTCCCCGCTTCCGAGAACCTGCTGGAATTCACGATCAAGTCGGCTGTGCCCGGGATCATGTTCGGCATTCTCTTCGGTGCGGCCAACGCCTACATCGGCCTGCAAACGGGCCTGACCATCTCCACCTCTATTCCGGTCGCCGTCATGACCGTGGCGTTCTTTCGCGCCCTGCGCGGCTTCGGGATCCGCGGAACGATTCTCGAAGCAAACCAATCACAGACCATCGGCTCGGCTTCGAGTTCAGTCGCCAGCGGAGTGATCTTCACTCTGCCGGCATTGTTCATGTGGGGCTTCAAGCCCGAACTGCTTCAAATGACGCTGCTGGCGCTGTCGGGCGGGTTTCTGGGCGTCCTGTT
>JADFJZ010000365.1 GCA_022565195.1 Planctomycetota bacterium
GAACCCGGCGAGTTCGTCGAAGTCCGATGCACCGCAGCCCGCGAATACGATTTGATCGCCCAACCCACCGGCGTTATTCTGCCGGTCATATCGTAGCCGTTCTGATTCGAACCGGCGGCAGCGCGGTGCTCCGTTACTCCTGAATCGAGGGGTTGACACACGCGGGGGTGCCACTGGCGGCTTGCCCGCCAGTGCCCGACGTTCCGGCAGCAACACTGGCGGACAAGCCGCCAGTGGCACCCCGTGCGGACCCGTGGCACCCCGTCGGATCGGATGCGTCAAGGAGCAGAAGGCCGTCACGCGCTGCCGGTGAACCGAATCTCCGCAATCGTTGCTCATGAATCTGCCGAACCAAATTACCCTCGCCCGCCTGATCCTCGCGGTGCTGTTTTTCATCCTCATTAGCCGGTTCAACATTCGGGATCCGGACCCCGGGATCCTCGATATATGTCTGACCCTCTTCATCGTTGCGTGCCTGACGGACTGGCTGGACGGCTACCTCGCTCGCCGGAACAATCAAGTGACTGCGCTGGGCCGAGTGCTCGATCCCTTCGTGGACAAAGTATTGGTCTGCGGAGCGTTTGTGTTCTTCGCCGGAGCGGGTTTTGTCGATTCCGCCGGACGCAACGTGACTGCGGTGGCGCCGTGGATGGTCGTGGTGATCGTTGGGCGCGAACTCTTGGTCACGGGTTTACGCGGCTTTTCCGAAGCACAAGGCCGGCCCTTCGCCGCCGATGTATTCGGCAAGATCAAGACCATCACTCAAATGGTCACCGCCAGCGTGATCATGCTCTGCGTCGCACATGCCCCTCCCGACGAGACGCGCAGCCTTTTCGCCGGCGCCGGCGAGGTGCTGCTGTGGCTCACGATTGTGACCACCAGTTATTCCGGTTTGAACTACCTTTACAAGGCCCGCGCCGTGCTCCTGGATCGTGATTAACCCGCGTTTCTCACGTCAGTTTGGCCACAAAGCCACAAAGGCACCAAGATAGAGAAGTAATGTCATTCCTTATGTCAGAAGGAATCAGTCTGAGACAAACAGCTTTCATCCGTTCTTGCCTGATGCCGTTGCAGTGAGTATTTCTATTGCTGTTCTTCGTGTCTTGGTGCCTTCGTGGCTAGAAATTCGGGCTGAGCCGTTGGGACATTGCGGATGAGCTACCTCCACGCCATTGCGCTGGGCATCATTCAGGGCTTGACCGAGTTCCTGCCGATCAGCAGCAGCGGCCATTTGGCGGTCGTGCAGGAGTGGCTCGGCTACCAGCCGGAGTCGCCGGAGATGATGGCGTTTGATGTGGTCAGTCATCTGGGCACGCTGGCAGCCGCAGCCGTCGTCTTTCGACGCCCGCTGGTGAGATTGCTGGCCAGCCGCCGCCATGCGCTCCGCATCCTGGGATTGTGTGTGGCGCCCACGGTGATTACGGCTGCGATCGGCCTGAGCTGCAATTCGTATTTCAAATCCCTCTTCGGCCAATCCCGGTTGATCGGCGGCGCGTTCATCGTCACGGGCGTCGTGCTGTTCGTGGCGGCCCGCGCGCCAAGGCCTCGGAAGGGATGGAAGCAATTCACGATTCTGGCCGCGAGCCTCGTGGGGCTCGCTCAGGCCCTGGCCATTGTGCCGGGCCTCTCGCGCAGCGGCCTGACCATTTGCGCCGCCACCCTGCTCGGATTACGCCGGCGGTGGGCTGTGGAGTTCAGCTTTTTGATCGCGGCGCCGGCCATTCTCGGCGCCACGATTCTCGAATTGAAAGACCTGTTTGATGTCGTCCCGGCCGACCAATTGTCAGATCTTGCCGGGCCGCTTACCGTCGGCGGCGTGGTCGCGTTCGGCGTCGGGCTGCTGGCCCTGATGCTGCTGTTACGCATGGTGCAGCGCGCTAAGCTGCACTGGTTCAGCTACTACCTCTGGCCGCTCGGACTGTACATCTTGTTCCGAGGGGCGGCGTAATGATGCTATGAACTGGGTTTATATCCGCAGCGGGCGCGGATGCTCTCGGCGGAGAACCATTGCTCGAGCAACGAACTCTGGCGGTTCGCGGCAATTTGGATTTGAATGGTCTGCTTGTAGTCCTCGTAGTCCAGCTTGGTCACATGGTCGATTCCGGCGAGTTGCACGACGAAGATTTGTTCGGTTGCTGGAACCTCAATCACGCCCACACCCTGTTCGCCAGCCGATTCCAGCAACTTGAATACGTCGGCGACAAAATCCTCGTTCTGAATCTGGTGCAGGAGTTTATTGTCCTCATCGCGTGCCCCGGCCTTGTCGGAGACGATCACGGGAAAGCGGAAACCGGCGAAGATTCCCCCGAGTTCCGCATTCATTTTTGGGAAGGGGTTGGTCTCGAAGAATGAACTGCATTCCTCTTTGCTTGCAGCCTCAAGCCCGTCATAGGCTTCGTACGCGGTTTTCAAGTCGCCCTCGCCGAGGCTGTTTTTGATGGCTTCGGCGTGCGTCTTGGCGGATTCGAAAGCGCGCTGCGCCCGAAGATCCGCGACAACTTTGTCGCGCACTTCATCGATTGAGGTCGGCGCGTGGCGCTCCTGCACTTGAACAATGCGGTACAAATACAGATTGTTGTCCTGGTCGATCAACGGCGCGGGCGCGGTCTGGTATGGGGCCAGCGCCTGCTGAACCGATGAATCATCCGGGCGCGCCGATTCGACCAGGCCCTGCACCAAATGCGTACTGCTGCCGAAGCGCCGGCCTGGAGTGAGGGTCTGGGTGTCCACCCGCGCGGAGCCGAGCCGCTCCACGTCGCCGGCTTCCGAGGCTGCGAAGAGATCGGTCTTCCCGAAATCGATCGCGTCGCGATGCGCGATACGATTCTGAAGTTTTTGGAGCGTTTGCTGGTAGTGGTCCGCTGCTTTGGCGACTTCCGGCGGTTCCGGGAAGCCGGCTTCATCTTCCG
>JADFJZ010000366.1 GCA_022565195.1 Planctomycetota bacterium
GAGCTGGCAAACGCCCCCGTAGCACTCTGGCAAGCGGGAACGCGTCGGATTTGGCGTTCAAGCACAGGCCATTGTCGTCAGCATGGTCATTCGGTTTTGAGATTGGGCCAGAATCCGGTAGAATTGCGACTTTGGAGTCGGCAAATGGGAAATCCCAGATACTCGCTTTGCCATGGCCGAATGACGTACTATGATGAAACGAGAGCAGCAGATGGGAAAGCCCCTAGCAAAAGTCGTTTCTGCCTGCGCCGCTTCCGCGAGGGCACGCCGTTTCATCTGGGCAGGGTGTTTGACGCTCTGCTGGGCCGGTTCAGTCGCAGCGCCAACCGCGAACTGCGCCCCCAGCACGCTGGGTGATGATGCCGAGGATACTGAGAAGGCGACGTTGCGGGCGCGGCGTTTCAAATCGCTCACCGAGGCGGTCGCTCGCGGCGCAGAGCTTTTGGCCACTGAGGCCGGCGCTCGTTACGCTGTGATCGTATACGCCGTCTCAGCGCACGATAATCGCCCCCTCCACGCCCGCGCCAACCTCTACTTCGTCGGTACGGGTCGGGGCGGCTACATTTCCGGCCACGCGTCCAGCGACGAAGTCGTTCTGCAGCCCGTGCGCCTCTTGCGGGGCACGCAGCCCGTTGAGCTACGCGTCGTCGCGGACGGGTACGAGCGGTTGGCGCGAAAGGGCATCCTTCGCGTGGGAGAGCTCGCTATCTGGGACGATTTCGTTCTCTCGCCGCTCACCGCCTCCTCGGCAGCCGCCGTCGTGGGCCGCGTCTGGCTCGAAGATGAGGCCGTCGATCTCGAAGGACTTGTCATTTACGTCGATGGTGAAGCGCTGGCCTTCGCCGACGCCTCAGGCTACTTTGTGGCCGAACCCGTCAGCCCGGGCAAGGTCAACATCTCCACCCACAAGCCTGGGTTCTCGGGCCTGTATGCCGAAGTGACCGTCCGCCCGCGCGATGAAGTCACGGTCGAGCTGAACGGCTATCGCCGGCGCTTCGCCCGCGTGCGCTGGGCCTATCAGCCCGACGGCACGCACAGCTTCGAGGGCGATGTGCTTGTTGGTACGGCTACGTTGTCGAGCGGCAAGTTGTCGCGGGTGAGCTTTATTGAAGGCTTCGAGCAGGTCGGCAGGCACAGCGATTTTCTCATCAGACAAGAGGAAGACCGCCTGGTCCTCAACCACTTCGACGTGTCCGGCCCCCAAAGACCCGCGTCGATCCAGATGAAGGACACGCCCTTTGATCGACTCTTTGAAGCACCCAACTCGGGCTATGACCGCAAGAAAAAGACCCTCCACCCCGGCGATGTGTTCCTCTTCCGCTGCTATGACGGCAAGCATTACGCCATGATGGAAGTTCTCGAAATCACCGATCAGCCTTCTCAAGAAAAATAACCACGACAGCCAGGGTGGCCCAGATTCTTTGAACATGGGGGACACGAATCTTCTCGCTGCTTTCCGTAGCCCAATTCGAGGCACGGCTTCTGAGAAGTCTGTGCATCGCTTGCCATCGATTATTGAGAATAGCCCGAATTCGCGTCCCCCAGGTTGAAACAACCTGGGCCACCCTGCCCGAGGAGTTTGGGCTACTCTCTTGTTGCCGCGATCAGTTCGCGGATCTTGTCGGCCACCAGGCTGGCAGCGCCGCCGTAGTTTGACATCACGGCGGCTGTGTAGCCGGAGTCGAGGAAGATATCCAGGTTCGCACTGATGCCGGAGAAGCCGCCGCCGTGGCCGACCATGCGCTCGCCCGATTTACTCTTGTGCGTTGAGAATCCGAATCCATAGTCCGGCGAATTGAGTTCCGGCTTCGGCGACCAGAGCATTTCAGTGTACTTTTCACTCAGCAGTTTGTGCTGCCGCAGGGCGGCGGCGAAGCGGTGCAGATCCTCGACGGTCGAGAAGCCGCCGCCGGCCGGGCCGCCGCGGATGACGTGCTTGTACAGATTGTTGGTCCAGGCATTGAACCCTTCGCCGCGCTCCGGCGAATAGCCGATGGCCAGGTTCGGCACGGGGCGGTCCATGTCGTAGCAGTCGCTGTTGATCATGCCCGCCGGCTTGTAGATGTTCTCGCGGATGTGCTCGAAGAAGTTCTCGCCCGTGACTTTCTCGATGACCACGCCCAGCAGGAACATGCCCGTGTTGCTGTATTGCCATTGAGTGCCCGGCTCGAAGGCCAGCGTCGATTTCGAGATCAGCGGCTTGTAATCATCGAGTTCGCGGAACAGCGCCTTCGACGAATTCATGTAGGCCTCGTTGAAGTAGCTTCCCAGGCCGGAGGTGTGCGTGAGCAAGTGCTTGATCTTGATTTTGTCCGTGATGTCGTGCGACATCCAGTCGGTGGAGAGAAACTTGCTGAGCGGGTCGTCGAGCGACAGCTTGCCTTGTTGGATCAGCCGGGCGACGGCGGTGCCGGTGAACATCTTGTTCATCGAGCCGAGGTTGAACTTCGTGTCGATCTTATTGGGCACGTTGAAGCGCTTGCTGGCCAGTCCATACGCGCCTTTGAAGAGGACTTTGCCGTCCTTGGCCAGCAGCACGGTTCCGGAGAACGCGTCGGCACGGGCGAGGCGCTCCACGAAGGCTTGGAGCGCGTCGCCCATTTCGCTTTCAGCGATCGGTTTGGCGGGCGCGAGATCGCTCGGCGGCCTGGCGGGGGCGAACTGCAGGCCCATGATGCGGTGGGGCGGCGCGCTCTCGATATTCATGACGAACGCCTGCCAGCCGCCGATCAACTTATTGCGCAGGATCACAACGACTTCGCCTTGCGGCATTTCTTGCTTGTATTTGCGAATGGAGTAGAACTCCAGGCCCTGGCTTCTGCGATAGACTTGCCCGAAGACTTCGACGTGCTCTTCCATCGGCGCGAAGTTCAGGAACTCCGGGCCGAAGCGCTTGCTGACGAAGG
>JADFJZ010000367.1 GCA_022565195.1 Planctomycetota bacterium
AACAGGAAGTTCAACAGCAACAGGGCGACCGTCTCAGGGTGCAGGAAACGCCGCCAATTGAAACGCAGAACGACGCTCAGGCCGAACACGATGAGTGTAAAGGCGGAAGTCTGCAACCAGTAATCGAGGTGGATGGGCTTCCATTCGCTGCCCACCCGAACCTTCTCGACCGCTGCCGTCTGCAGGCCCGTCTCGAACAATTGCACATTCAAGAACGAAATGTTCTCGGGGAAATACGGATGCGTGAGCAACCCAACCCCCAAGCCAGTAAAGCAAGCTACCGTGAGCCAGAGCAGTTTTCGCCACTCGCCGCCGAACACGGCGAAGCAACCTCCGACAGCGGCCACGATGATGGATGAAACACAAAACCGCCGTAGACGTGACAATACAGCGCCCCGAGGATGCCGACCCAAACGTAGCGACCGCACACACAGCAATCGAAGACCAACAACAGGATCGCGAGCGAGACGACCGGCGCGCGAATGTAGGCCATCCGCAGATAGAAGTCGATCGGCAAGGCCAGCAGCGCAATAATCCAAAACCACCGGAAACCCACGTCCATTCGTCGAAGGATGCGTTCGGCGGCGAACACCACCACCCCGAACATCAACACAATGAACACTTTCCCGCCCAGGATGTACGGCGACTGCAACCAGCTCCGCAGCGCCACTTTGATTCCAGAACGTGGGCGCTTGTCACTTTCGGCCCATTCATGCCAACTCGCGGGCATCGCGTCCGCGAGCCATTTCGAGCCGTGGACGAACGGAATCATCATGATGTGGAAGCCGTGGTGGTGGCTGACGTTGTTTTCGTTGAGAATCGTGTGCCGCAACCAATGGAATTTATCGGGGAAGCCGATCTCCGGAAGCAGGGCGGCCATCTTGACGTGATAGAACGAATCCCGGCCGGCGGGCTCGTACGTGGACCACTGCACATAGGTCATCGCCGCGACGCCGAGCAAGAACGCAATCAGCGACCCTCGCCGGACGCTTCGGTTCGTCCTAAGCAATGCTTGAGCGGTAGACTCTTCCTCGGTATCGTGGCGGCGGCTCATGGTCGGCAACTTTCCACGAAAGCGCGGACCGATGCAAGAGGACAATTCGAGGATCGCGAATATTCCCGGGGCTCACGGAACGATACTGCCAGGAGCCCGCCGCGGCGGGATGAATAAAGCTGGATCCGACGAAGGAATCGCCTCACCGAGTCCGCCAACACTCCCCGTTGCCGACAGGTTGGACCCGCCGCCCAATAAAACGCCCGCCGACGGAGCTGATGTTCCGGCTGCGGGCGCCTGAGCCGAAGGCACAATCCAGGTCTGCGTAGCCTACAGGCCGTTTTTGCCGGCCTCATACCGAGCAAGCGATTCGTTCAATTCATCATTGTCCCCGCCTTGGAGTGCGACGGCCTTCTTTTGAAATTCGATCGCGCTGTCGATTTGACCGGCGCGATAGCTGGCCAATGCCAGCGTATCCAGCAAGGCCCAGCTCTTGTAGTCGGTCTGCTCACAGGCCTGCTGCGCCAGGCGAAGCGCGAGGGCATCAAACTGATTGCGGTAGTGATCGTTGGTCAGCAGGTCCCAGGCGAAGTTGTTCAATTCTCGCGGGTTGTCTGAGATGCTCTTCGCGAAACTCTCGCCGAGTTTCAGCGCCGCTTCTCGATTTGCGGGATCGCGCGCAAGAACCTCGAACCTCTGCCGGTCATCTTGTGGGTCGTCACTATCGGGGATCGAGTGGGTGACGGCCTCGACCGCGTTATCCCGCTCGCCGGAGCGCCGCGCCGAACGAGATTCGTGTCGTCCCCGGCCTCTATGTCCCTCCCGCTCAATCATCTGCGAAACCAAGGGTCCGATGTCCGGCAGGCCGCTGACTTGCGCGGTAATGCGGACTTCCTGCTCGGATTCATTGGTCAGAACGGCTACGATCGTCCTGCTCAGCAAGTCTACGAACGGCTCGGTTTTCTGCCGCTCGCCCTCGCTCATGAATTGGCGGCCGATCTGTAAACAGCGCCCGGGATTGAGGAAGGCTGCTTTGCTGGTGGTACCGTCAAGGCCTGCCAGGCTGGCCGTGAAGGCCTCATCATTGAGAATAGAGCCGCCTTTCTTGCCCGCAGCCCCGGCCCGACGAAGGGCCTCGCGCGTGGTCGCGATGAACAACTTGTCGTCATTTGTTCCGACGAGAATCGTCACGCCCGGCGGAAACTGATAGGCGGTCGCATCAATCCCACCGATCTTCACGGTCTTGCCGTCGCTGGTCGGGGCCCCGGCCGCCATGCTGGCGATGCCGAGAATCTGCGTCCACAGTGCTTCGGACCTGCTCGAATCATGGACGCGAATCACCGCCGCCACATCGGGAATCGGCGGGCCTTCCGAGCGGCCGTCGCCCTTCGGCGGCAGCGCGAAGATCGCGAAGTCCTTGACGTTGGCGAAGAATTCGCGCCCGATGTCCAGCCCGGTGACGGTCGGCCGGCCGCCGCCCTCGTCGGATGGTCTGCGGTATTGCGTTCCAGGCTCGCTCAGAGCCCCGGCCACAAATGCCGCCGCGCCCTTCGGCACGCTTGCGAAGGTCTCGGGCGAAATCGGCGGCGTGCGTGCGAGATTGTAGGCGAGGTTATGGTGGCCTGCGTCCATGCGCACCGCCAGCTCGAAAAACACGCCGTCGCCATTCACGCCGGCTCGGCCAGTGACCCACCGCAGGCTGTCGAGATCGAGGATCGCCCGCGCCTGCGCCAAATCATCCCCCATGCCGAACGTCGTGCTGAGCAGAGGGACAATCTTTTTCGCGTTTATACAAAAGAACAGCAGCGAGTCATCGCGCTGCGCGAAGACGTCCGGCAAGTCCCGAACGGCAGCCAGCGATTCCTTCACGGTGCCGTCCAGCCGCCCGAGGACATTATCGATCTCGTTC
>JADFJZ010000368.1 GCA_022565195.1 Planctomycetota bacterium
GGCATGACCGTCGGTGTGGTGGCCCTGAGCAACCTGCTCAAATGGCTGCTGCGCCGCCACGAGAAGCCGACGCTGGGCTTCCTGCTGGGCATATTGCTGGGTTCGGTGGTCGGCATTTGGCCCTTCGAGGGCGAAACGACCGGCTCGGCGTACCTGGCCGGCGGCGTGTTGGCTGCGATCGGCTTCGCCGTCACTTTCGGACTTTCGCGGCGTACTGCGTCGGGCACGACTTGAAGAAATCAAGAAGCGCGGCCGGGGGCAGGGGCGGAATTGTGGTGTACAATTCAGAGAGAATGACACAGACACAAAAAGCGGCACTCCTCAAGGCGGCACGCACCACCGTGGCCGCGGTGGTCCAGGGCGAAGCACCTCCGGAACTCGCCGTGAAGATGGAGGGCATGGAGTACGGCGGAATGTTCGTCACGCTTCGCCAGGGTGGCCGGTTGCGGGGCTGCATGGGCAGCTTCTCCCCGGAGCCAGACATGCTGGCCACACTGCAACAAGTCGCGGTTTCCGCGAGTCACGATCCTCGTTTCAGCGGGCGGCCGATCACGCCGGCCGATCTGCCGGACATTGAGATTGAAATATCGATCCTGAGCAAGCCGGAGGAGACAGACGATCCGCTCTCACTGGAACTCGGCAGGCATGGCATCCTGATTGAGAACCCAGCCGGCCGGGGCTGCTTCCTGCCTCAAGTGGCGACGGAGTTCGGCTGGAGCAAAGAGCAGTTTCTGGCGCGGTGCTGCAGCGAGAAGGCGGGCCTGCACGCCGAAGCGTGGAAACAGCCCGAGACGCGAGTACTACTATTCACGGTCGAGTTGATCTCGGAGCGTTAGTCACAGCCCTGGAGAAGAACCGCCAATAATTGTAATTCATTGTGTTACAGTCTGTTATGATTGCCGGGAGAGTTTTCAAACAATCGCAGGGCCCGCGACGACCAGATAGCAGAATTTAGGCGTGACAAGACTGCCGTGCTCGCTTATGATGGAGTATACTTCGGTGGCTGAAACCTCTGTGGTTTCTGAGTCCTTTCCCAATTATCGTCAATCTCCCGAGAGATACACTTGGCCAACCGTTCGTCTTGGTAGTCCTCGAAAGCGCGAGCAAGGGATCACCACTGCATCTGGCAGGATCAGGAACCCGCGAGTCGCGACGTAGTTGGAATCGACGAACCAGGCTCGCCGAGTTTGGGAGCCGAGAGTGAAGTACGCCAAGCCGGTGATTGGCCTTGCGGGCGGGATTGCGTCGGGCAAATCGCTGGTGGCCGACATCCTTGCCGAGCTTGGCGCCGGCGTTATCGATGCTGACAAACTGAATCATGAGGTTTTGCACTCGGATGAGGTTCGGCGGCAGATACAGAAGTGGTGGGGGCAAGACACGTATGATGAAGCGGGGCTGCTGGATCGCCGGAAGCTTGCGGAAATCGTCTTCAACGATCCGGCGAAAAGGAAGAAACTCGAAGGGCTGACGCATCCTCGAGTGAACGAACTGCGTGATCAACGTATGAACGAATTGAAGGCGGACGAGCGCATTCACGCAATTGTGCTTGATATTCCATTATTATTTGAGGTGGGGCAGAACGCTCTTTGTGATCAAGTGATTTTTGTGGAGGTCGATGAAAACGCGCGAATCCAGCGGGCCTCGGAGCAGCGTGGGTGGGACGCGGCTGAGTTGCGGCGCCGCGAAAATCTTCAAACACCGCTGGACATCAAGCGTGAGAGATCCGATCATGTTGTGGAGAACAAATCCGACATCAACACGCTCCGCGAGAGTGTAGCGAGCGTTTATCACCAGATCGTAAGCCCCGAGTAAAGCAGCAATGGAGTTCGTATCGTTGGACGACAACCTGCGAATTCAGTAACCGAGAACATGCATCGTGAGTGCGACACACTCACAGATCTCCAGGAGGAAACATCGAAATGGCCAAGAAGACTCAAGAATCAGGCCAGCAATCAGGGAAAAACAGCAAAGGCACGCGGTCGAAAGCGAAGTCCAGGTCGACTCGATCTTCGGCCCCGCCCGAGGGCGCCGCGACCGCGACGGCCGAACCGGAAGAACTCGCGCCGAGCGCCACAAACACCGACAGCGCCAGCGCCAGCGCCAGCCTGGACGACGAAACACATGCCAAGTACGAGCAAGTGAAGCGCGGCGAACTGCACATCACCGATCTGCAGAAGATGACCGTGGCCGAACTGCAGGAAATCTCCAAGAAGGAAGATATCGAAGAATCCGCCGGCCTGAAGAAACAGGACCTCATCTTCCAGATTCTCAAGAAGCGCATCCAGCAAAACGGGCTCATGTATGGTGAGGGCGTGCTGGAGATTCTGCCGGACGGTTTCGGCTTCTTGCGCAGTCCCGAGTACCATTACCTGCCCTGCCCGGACGACATTTACATCAGCCCGTCGCAGATTCGGCGCTTTGGCCTGCAAAACGGGCACATCGTCGCCGGGCAGATTCGGCCGCCCAAGGAATCCGAGCGCTATTTCGCGTTGTTGCGCGTCGAGGCCATCAACTTTGAAGATCCCGAGGCGGTCACGCAGAAGGCCAACTTCGCAGACTTGACCCCGCTGCATCCGGACGAACGATTCTTTCTGGAAACCACACCCGAAGAGTTGAACATGCGCATCGTGGACCTGACCACGCCGATCGGCAAAGGCCAGCGCATGTTGATCGTGGCCCCGCCGCGCACGGGCAAAACTGTACTGCTGCAGAAGATCGCCAACGCGATCTCGACCAATCATCCGGAAGTGTTCTTGATCATCCTGCTCATCGACGAGCGACCCGAAGAAGTCACCGAGATGGAGCGCGCCACCAAGGCTGAGGTCATCAGCTCGACCTTTGACGAACCCGCATCTCGACATGTCCAGGTTGCGGAGATGGTCATCGAAAAAGCCAAACGCA
>JADFJZ010000369.1 GCA_022565195.1 Planctomycetota bacterium
CCTGCAGGCTGAACACGGAAATGTCGCCCAGCGTGCCGCACTTTCGACCTCGCCAAGTGGCGCCCTGTGCGTGCGAGGCATCCTCTATGATCTTCAGTTTGTGACGCTCGGCAATCTCGAAGAGCTCGGTCATGCGGCTGGGCATGCCCCACAGGTGCACAACGACCATGGCCCGCGTGCGCGGCGTGATCTTGCGGGCAACATCCTCGGGATCGAGGCCCAAACGATCGGGCTCACTTTCGCAAAACACCGGCAGCGCTCCGACCCACAGCATGGGCACGACCGACGCCCAGAACGTCGCCGACGGCACCAGCACTTCATCGCCCGGCTCCAAATCGAGCGCGAAAAACGCCGCCAGCAGCGCCGCCGTGCCGTTGCAATGGGCCAGCGCGTGTCGGCGGCCGAAGTACGCGCGGTAGTCATCTTCGAGCTGCCGAGTCACGGGATGCTGCGACAGATCGCCGTCGCGCAGTACTTGCAGCACGGCAGCTTCGTCCTCTTCGGTGATGATCGGCCAGCGGTTCGCCTCGGTCGCGTCGAGGGTCACTGCTTTCGGCCCGCCCAACAGCGCCGGCTTCTCGGAATCGGCACGCGTCATGATTTCAGATCCTCAAGTCATCTCAGCAGGCGGCCAGCACGTCATCATAGCAGGCTTGTATCTTCCCTTCGTAGGCAGCGACCTGCGCCCGGGCCGAGTCGTCGCCGTATTGCGAGAAGGCTTGCGCGATCTCCGCCAGTGGCGCCCGATGTTCGCCCTGCGCACCGAGACCCCCTCGGGGCACCCACTGAGCAATGTTCGTTCGCCGGCGCAGGTAGTCTTCCAACCGCCGGCACATTTCGTGCTCCGCGCACCATCGGGCGGACGGAAACCGCTCCGCCAGCGTGGGATACATCGACCGCTCGGGATTGCTCGGCGGCGATTGGCCATTGCCGCCATCGGGCGGTGGCACTCGTGTCGGAGCGCACACGGCGCTGATCAGCCGCGCCACTTCGTTGGCCAGGCCCACGCAGTTGGTCAGCTTGCCGCCGAATACGCTGATCCAGGGCCGATCGCGATCGCGGCAGATGCGATGTCGCCGGGAGAGATCGAACGAATGGCCGTTGTGCTGAAAGGATCGCTCCACCGCCAGCGGCCGCACGCCGCAGCGCAGCGAGACCACGTCGGCCGGTGTCAGCGGCTGTCGCAAATGGCGATTGAGTTCGTCAAGCAGGAAGCGAATATCGTCGGGCTGGATCGCAAACCCTCCTTCCGGGGCCTCCACGATTGTCTCGGTCGGCCCCCACAGCGCGATCGGACCCCACGGGATCAGCGACATGCTGTCGCCGTTGTTTGTCGTGTCAAACAGCAGCGGGTCGTGATGGTTCGGATGCCGCTTGATGCCGATCCACGCACCCTTGCTCAGAAGATGCTTGCACGGAGTTTCAATGCCGAAGCGCTGATTGACGGCGTCCGTCCACACGCCCGCGGCGTTCACCACCCACCGAGCATGAACGCGGTGTTCTGTGTGGGTCAGGGAATCTTTGACTTCCAATGTCCACCGTCTGTCGCCGCGATCATGCACTCCGCCCTCGAGCGCACAGTGATTGAGGGCCACCTGCTGTGGGCCTCGGTGCGCGAGCAACCACGAGAGTACAAAGCGCGCATCGGACGGCGCGACGCACGCTTCCTCATATGTCAGTGATGCGGCAAACTGTTCCCGTTTCAGGAAGGCCTGCTCATCAAAATCGTTCTGCCGGCGCGGGAGCGAGCGTGAGCAGCCACCGAGAAGCCAATACAAATACAGCGCTCCGCGCACCAGCGTTTTACTTCGCCCACCGCTCTTCAGCGGCAGATAGCGGAAGCGACGCGGTTCGACCCACTCGCCAAGATCGCGCATCATCCGGTCACGCGAAACGCACAGCCGCCGTACCGTGCGAACATCCCAATTCCGCAGGTAGAGCAGTCCGCCCCAGATCATCATGGCCGACGCCTGGCTGGTGCCACCGCCGAAATCGCCTTTGTCCAGCAGTAGTACCGAATAGCCGCGCGCGCACAGATGATGATAAAGACACGCCCCGTTAATGCCGCCGCCTATGATGGCGACGTCGTAGACCGTGTGTCCCAGCGCGGCCACTTGCTGATTTCGCGATTGGAGATTCATAGATTTACCTATGCTTCACTGCGACATTCAGGATTTGGAGTATCTTCGTGGATCGGCGGGAGAGATTCCAAGCATTTCGTCGCCATTCGTCGTAATCCAATAAGCGCTTCTACAGTCAACCGACTCGCCCTGCCGCCGCGCCGCCCGTGGGACCGGATCCGCGCCCATTTACGCGAGCTGTCGTATGAGTATGATATCAGCAAGTCGACAGTCGAGAAAAACGGGTCGGATTCGATATTGCTGAATTACGCCAATTCCGGGCTGGGACAGGCCAAACCGATCCTGCGCTTGATTTCAACGATTCCGTTGACAAGTCTCTTCCCGAACTGTGCTGAAGGCGATGCCATGGCGGAACGCTCGATGACAACATCATCAATCGTTGGGAGGCGGGCGCCGGATTTTGAGGTGCCGTGCATATCCACACGAAGGCATCCCGAACCGATCGCGCGTTTGAGTGATTATCAGGATCGCTGGCTCATCTTGATGTTCTATCCGCAGGACTTTTCGCTCGTTTGCCCGACCGAGCTGTCAGCGCTGAGCCATCGCTACGAGGAGTTTGTCGAACGTGGTGCGGATATCCTGGCGAGGAGCACAGATACGGTGGATTCGCACGCGCAATGGATCGCCAAGCCGAAGTCAGAGGGCGGCCTGGGGTCCATTCAGTATCCGTTGGGCAGCGACCTGTCTGGCGATGTCTCGCGCGCCTATGGTGTCTTTTTGGATTCCCGGCGGATCGCGTTGCGCGGGTTATTCCTCATT
>JADFJZ010000370.1 GCA_022565195.1 Planctomycetota bacterium
GGCCGGCGGTGAGGCCAACGCCCCGCTCGCCCGCACCATCATCGGCGGCGTGCTGGCGGCTACGGTGCTGTCGCTGATCGTCGTGCCCTGTCTGTATATATTGATCAAACGCGAAGAGAATCCTTCGCCGGTTCCCGTTCCCGTTGGAGCATAGCAATGAATAAGAAAGTTCTTGGGCAGGTTTTCGGAACGATTGTCATCAGCGCGCTGGCCGTCATTGCGGTGGTCAGCATGGCTCCCGCAGACGCCGACGGCCAAAGCGGCGCCGACGAATCCAAAGGCGCGGCGAGCCAGAAGGCTGAACTCGTCGAAGTCACCCAGCCCGAGCGGCGGACGCTCACGCGGGCGCTGACCATGCCGGCGACGCTCCTGGCGGACGAGCAGGTCGATATGCTCGCCAAGACCAGCGGCTATGTGGCCAAGGTCATGGTCGACATCGGCAGCCGCGTCAAGGAAGGCGACGTCCTGGCCACCATCAACGTACCCGAAATGAAGGATGAGTTGCGTCAGGCGCAAGCCGTACAGGCAGCGAAGAAGGCCAAGGTGACTCAGGCGGAAGCGCTAAGGGAAACAGCGAAAGCCGAAGTTCAACGCTACGCCGCAGAGTACGCCCTGCACAAGATCACCCACGACCGCAAGGTGGAACTGCGCAAACAGAACGTGATCCCCGAACAGGAGCTCGATGAGGCCAAGAACCAACTTGCCGTCGCCGAGGCTTTTCAAAGGATCGCGCGGGCTAAAGTGAACAGCGGCGAGGCGGATGTGGCCGTCGCTAAGGCAGAGGTGATGATGGCGCTGGCCACGGTGGCGCGGATCAATACGCTCATGGAATACGCAACCATCAGGGCGCCTTTTGACGGCGTGATTACCGAGCGTTTCATCGATCCCGGGGACTTCGTACGCTCCGCGACCGAGGGGGCCGTCAAGCCACTCCTCTGGATCGCCAAGACCGACCGCATTCGGCTCAGCCTGGAAATACCCGAGATGGATTCCTCATTCGTGAAGGTGGGTACGCCGGTGGACGTCGTGGTCAAGGCGTTGGGAGAACATTCGTTTCCCGGCACCATTACGCGCACGGCTGTGGGTTTACGGGCCAGCACGCGGACCATGCGCGCCGAAGTTGATTTGGACAACGCCGAAGGCCTGCTCGCGCCGGGGATGTATGCCCAAGTGACGATCAAACTGGAGATCAAAGAGAGCGCCTTGATGATCCCTTCCAAGGCCATCCGCGTTCGCGGAAGAGAGATGTACGTGTTGGTCGCCAGAGGACAAATCGCCCAGAAGGTGCCGGTCGACCTTGGATACGACGACGGCATCTGGGCGGAGATTCTGTCCGGCCTCGAGGACGATGAGTGGATCATCACCGCCGCCACCGGCGCCGTCACCCCGGGCACGCCCGTGAAACCCGTTCCCGTCAAGCAGGACGCTTAGCTCGCTACCGCATGGAGGCAATATGAAATCAAATAACATGCCAATGCCAACTATTTCTCAACGAGCCGCCGGCTGCTGCCCGCGCGGATCTCGATCCACCCAGTCGGTAACCGTTCGCGGCCGAGCGCATTGTTTGCTCATGATCCCGCTGACGTTGATCGGTGCCTGCGCCACGCCGCGCGCCGAGCGGCCGGCCTGGCCCGACGTGAGCCCGCTGGCCCAGCCGGCCACCGAGCAAGTACTTGAACTCGACCCCGCGCAGGTCCAACCAATGTACCAAGAGTTGTATTCCATCGACCTCGCCACCGTGATTGACGTCGCGCGAGCGGAGAATTTCGACATTCTGCTGGCCCGCCAGCAAGTCGAAGCCTCGAAAGGAGCGTTCCAGAGCGCCGTGGGCTCGGCGTTTCCCGTCATCGCACCGACGGCACTGTTTGAATGGGTCGATGGCACCGTCCGGGCCACCGAGGGCAATCTCGTGGGCGTAGGTTTCAACACCTTTCAGCCGTCGATCGTGATCGACTGGGTCATCAACCCAGGCCAAGTGATTTATCAAATCATCGCCGCCAAGAAACGCATGCACGCCACCGAGCACCGCGAAAAGGCAGTCATCATGGATGCGCTGCGCATGTCGGTCGTGCAATACTACGACTTGATTCTTGCCCAGGCGCAAGTCGAGGCTGCCCGACAATCTGTCAGCGAAGCCGAAGAACTCCTCCGCATCACGCGGGTCCGTGCAGGGATCGGAACCGGTGTACCGGCGGACGAATTGCGCGCCGAAGCGAGACTCGCCGAACGAAAACAGGATCTCGCAAAGGCCCTGAATACGTTCTACCGGGCTTCCGTCGCTCTGACACTGACGCTCCATCTCGACGCCACGGTCACGCTGGTCCCCAAAGCCGAACAAGTCGCGCCGACCCGGCTGGTACGAACGGATCTGGATATCGACGAGCTGCTCGAACTCGCCGTCCAGTTTCGGCCCGACCTGGAGAGTATCCGTACGCTCGCCGAAGCAGCCGCTGACGCGCAGGGTGCGACATGGTGGGGCGCGCTGGGTCTGGGCTTTCAAGTCGGCTACCAATACGGCGGCATCACCGGCCACGCCAACAATGTCATCGCTGGGGAAGGGATCCCGTCGAACTTGGTGCTCAACCCGTTTTCGCCCACGGGATCGTTTTCGGGCAGCCCGCTGGCCAACGGCCTGATCAAAGAGAGTGTCCTCCGCGGCTCGCGACGAGCGGCCAAAGATCAAGATCAGTCTTACAACTTCAAGGGTCAGCAGCGCGCCAGTGCCCGGGCCGGCTGGCGGTTGAGCGCGTCGATGTTCGGCGACATGAAGTCCGCCTCCGCCGCAGAGCGACAGGCTGTCCTTCGAGCGGAGCGGCAACTGGATCAAGTGCGGGCCGAGGTCGTGGTTGCGGCGCAGGCCAGCGACACCAACAGCGAGCTGATCGGGTTGGCCAA
>JADFJZ010000371.1 GCA_022565195.1 Planctomycetota bacterium
TGTACAATTCATGAGCACGAGGTTTTCCTTTGCTCCTTCTTCTTCATACACTTTTACGGTATCGGCAATTTCTTCCCATTTTGACATGCCTGTTGAAACAATGACAGGCTTTCCTGTTTTAGCACTAATTTCTGCAAGGCGACGATGTTGTGGAAGGGGGTCTCGGACGACACCACAGCCTCATCGGGCGCTCGCGCAATGTCTGGTTCGTCCACCGGCACGCCAAACGGCCCGAAGAGCTCAATCGCCGGCTCATCGGCGGGCCGTTCATCGTGCTGAGGCGCCGATGGCTTAGGGGGCGGCTTCAGCCCGAAGAGGCTGTAGAGCTCGTCTTCCGACAAGGCACTCGCCATCCCCTCGGCGCTGAGGTCATCGACGTAGGCCTTGCCGTCTTTGATGAGCTGCACCGCCCAGTCGTACATTTGCTGGAAGTAGTCCGAGGCGAATAGCGGCTCGTCGCCGAAGTCGAAACCCAGCCAGCGGACATCCTCGATGATCGAGTCGATGTATTCCTGCTCTTCCTTGGTGGGGTTGGTGTCGTCGAAGCGCAGGTTGCACCGCCCGCCGTACTTCTCGGCCAGGCCGAAGTTCAGGCAGATGCTCTTGGCGTGCCCGATGTGCAAATAGCCGTTCGGCTCCGGCGGAAACCGCGTATGCACCCGCCCGTCCCATTTGCCCGTGCGGTTATCTTCTTCGATGATTTCTTCAATGAAGTTCAGTGATTTCTTTGTGTCGCTCATAGTCGTCGAATCCAGAGTAGTTACTCAAATCAGCAAGTTGGCCCAGACCCATCCTGCGCTTTGTGCCACACCATCGCAAAGCTGATGGGGTGGTTCAAGAGTTTTTCCCATTTGGGCTTGGCGGCGATGCAGGCTTCGTCGATCAAGCGTTCGTGCATTTCGAGCAGCGACCAGCCGGCGGCGTGGGCGGCTTGGACGTGGTCACTCGTGAAGTGCAGGTAGCTGGTGATGGCCAGCGGCTCGCCCGATTCGGGGTGGAAGTGTGGCGGGACGCCCATGAGCATGAAATGCGGGTGATAGCCCACAATCACGAACTGCCCGCCGCTTCGCGTCAGCCGGGCCGCCTCGCGGTAGACCGACCTCAAGTCCTCCAGGTGCTCGTCCGCCAGCACCATGATGCAGAGATCGTACTGCCCCGACTCCAGCGGTGTGTCCGCGACATCACAGACGTGTAACCTGCCATAGACTTCCTTTCGTCGCGCCAGTTCGATCATCTCCGGCGTGAGGTCGATACCGTCGATCCATTTCACGCCCCGCTGGGCCAGCCACGCGCCCGTGCGACCTGTGCCGCACGCCAAATCCACCGCCCGCCCGACGTTCGGCCAATCCACACTCCGGATTTGCTCCAGCAGCGGGAGGTCCAGCAGATCGCGAACCGTCTCATCGTACGTCCGCGACCACTCGGCGTAGCCATCCGCGATGGGCAGTGTCTTGTAGTTGCGTGTATCGAAATCCGAGAAGTCCATGGCGGGGCCACAATACACCAAATCGCAACACAGGTGAAGCACCGAACGGCCTACGAGGCTGCGTCAGGCCCAGACGCCACCGGTTGAAAGATTGACCGATTTGCTTTGAGATAGGCTTCGTTGACTTATTGATTGGAGTGCTTCAAACGCTCAATTCGCAGGACGCCATGGAATCCACAACCGGCTTGATATTGGATGAGTGTTTCACGCGGCATGTCACTGGGTCCGCACATGCCGAGCGGCCCGAGCGGATTCCGGCGATTCAGCGGGCGTTGGCGGATTCGCGACTGATCGAGAAGTGCGCCCTCATCGAGCCAGAGCCCGTTGATTTGTCCGTGGTTCTGGCGAATCACTCGCAGGGCTACATCGATCGCTTGCGGGAGCATTGCGCTTCGGGCAAGAGTCACATCGACTGTGCGGACAGCGCGATTTGCCCGGAATCGTTCGAGATCGCCCGGCTGGCCTGCGGCTCGGTGATTCGGGCGGTGGATGCAGTTGCGGCGGGCGAGATCGCCAATGCCTTCTGCGTGATTCGGCCGCCGGGGCATCATGCGGAGCGCGACTTCTCGATGGGCTTTTGCCTGTTCAACAACATCGCCATCGCGGCGCGCCATTTGCTGAAGTCGCACGGCCTCGAACGGGTCTTGATCCTCGATTGGGACGTCCACCACGGCAACGGCACGCAGCATTCGTTCGACGACGATCCGCACGTGTTCTTTTGCAGCCTCCACTGCCACCCCGATTCGCTTTATCCGGGTACCGGTTACGCCCACGAACGCGGTAGCGGCGCCGGCGAAGGCACGACATTGAACCTGCCCATGCAGCCGGGCGCCGGCGACGCCGAATACCGAGCGGCGTTCGCCGAGCATTTCCTGCCGGCAGCGCGGGCTTACAGGCCGGAGTTCATTCTCATCTCCGCCGGATTCGACGCCCACCGCGCCGATCCGCTGGCACCGATCGAATTGGAGACTTCCAGCTTCGAGTGGATGACGAAAGGAGTGCGCACATTGGCTGACGAGTGTTGCGGCGGCCGGTTGGTGAGCATGCTCGAAGGTGGGTATAATCTCGAAGCGCTCGGCGAGAGTGCCGCTGTGCATCTGCGATGTCTAACGGGTAGCGCTGGCACCGGGGCATGAGGACGGTATTGAAATGAGTGATGGCTTCAACATGACGGCGCCGGCGGCGGTGTACCGGCAGCGGCGGGCGACATTGGCCCAGGAATTGAAACGCCCGCTAGTGTTGTTCTCCGGGTTGGCGCGGGCCAGGAACTACCAAGGCAACAATCATCCATTTCGGGCGAGCAGTACCTACCTGTACTACGGTGGCCCGCCGCTGGAGGGCATGGCTCTGGTCATCGAGCCGCAGAGCAACGGGTCGGACGGCTGCACACTGCTG
>JADFJZ010000372.1 GCA_022565195.1 Planctomycetota bacterium
GGAGATGCCCTGCGTTACGACCAAGCCTCACACGACCAGCGGCGTGTCGGCGGCGAACGTGGTGGCAACGATGCTGGTGCCCAGAAGCCACCACGGCGTGTTCTTGCCGGCAACGAAGTAATCCTCTATGGACTGCGAGGATTTGCGCGAGTGGTACAGCGCCAAGCCGAAGGCCACCAGCAGGAAGCCGACAATCCACGACCAGTCCAACGCGGTCAGTTGGTGCATCGGAGCATTCTAATTGCCTGATGGAGAATTGCCATTGTGCGATCAATCGTCGGCGGAAGATCGCGCAGGCTGAAGCCTGCGGCTCCTTGAATTGGATCCGCTCTACCGGCGCATGCGCAGGGGCACGAGGATGGACTTGGCGAAGAGTTCGTCGGCGATGCCTTTCTCGAGCATGGCGGACAGCCGCTTGACCGAGAACTCCTGCACGTCGGCGTCGAGCAGGAAGCGGAACGGCCCGTCGGGCACGGCGTCCGCCTGCCGGGAGAACAGTTCGAAGCGCTCCGGGCGCGTCCACGGCTTGTGCCAGACGAAGTTGAACTTGGCCTTTTGGGCGGTGCTGAGCGTCGGCGCGCCGGCAGCGAACCACTTACGCTTCTTGGTATCAAAGCTGACGGTGTACATCTCACTGCTGCCCGGGCCATGGTGCGACACCCGCAGCGTCGGCAGGGCGGCGGCGATGCTCAACACGCGCTGAAACTCGATCGCCTGCTGCCTCGTGCCTTTCAAACCAAATCCCGACTCCAGAAACTTCCACCGCCGATTCACTCCCACGTCACGATAGGACAGGTACTTTTGCTTGCCCTTGACGTAGTAAGCATCGTCGCGACGTTCCTCGAAATCCGGACCCAGCGCGCGGGCCTTTTCCGTTGGAAAATCGAAGGTCTTGAAGTCGTCTTTGATCATCTTGGCGATGGCGGCACGCAGCTCCGCCGGAGTCGTTTCCATCAGCCAGCCGCGGACCTCGGCATAGCCCCGCAGGTCGGCGATGGTGGCCGGCGTGGGCACATGGAATTCGTATTCCTCGACCGTGTTCAAAACCTGCCGGCCGTCGTAGCGACAGGCCCACGCCAACTGGGCCGAGATCGGCAATTGGCTGATCGGCTTGAGGCGCCGGGCCTTGAGTTGCTCATCGATGTCCAGCGCCAATTGCAGCCAGGCATAGGCGTCCTTCTTGATTCGCTCGGCGAGATCGGGATGACTGTTGGCCAGCAGCAACCCTTCCTGCAGGGCGATGGCGATCGGCAGACTGTTGCCCTGCGGCAGCTCCCGCTGGATTGCGAAATGAATCAGCATCTCCGTCGGCTGGGACACGGGCCCGGTCGGGCAGGCCAGCCATGGAGTCCGCTCCGGGGCCTTTTTCGACTGCGGCTCGGTAACCGACCCGCGCACGGCGATGCTGCGCAGATCCTTCTCGAGATTCGCCAGGGGAATCCGCATCTCCAGCACGCGCGGTTTGATCTTGTACACCACAGGGTCGTCCGCGGCCATCGCGACTTCGTCGCCCGCGCTGTTCAATATACGAATCTGGTGCCGGAGCAAGCTGACCTTGAACGCCGTTTCGGCATAGTGGTCGGTTTGCCTGCTGATCTCGACGGCGAAGATCACCTTGGACGCGAAGTCGATCTTCTTGCTGGTCCGGAAGATCACGAACAGGGAGTCCGCGCCGCGGATTGCGCCAAAGCCCTTGATCAACGGGTCGTCGCCGCTCTGGCCCTTACCCGATTTTCCCGACTTCCTGGGCATCTTGACGATGATATCGCGAGGCCAATCCCGGGCAACGCCGTCGACCAGAATTCGCCCGGCGACAGCGTAGCCGTCGAGCAGATCGTCCATGGCGGGCTGCTGCAGCATCCGCAGGTACAGCTCGCCGAGCACGAGGTCGGTCGAGAAGTCACTGTACCGCAACGTCGCCTGAACACCGATTTTGAAGTCGGCAGGATCGCCAAACTTACCGTCTTCGATCATCCAGCCAATCTGATCGGCCAGCAACATGAGGTGCGGCAAGCCCGAATTGCGGGCGGCGGCCAGCATACTCTGTAATTGATCATCATCCGCCGGATTGGCTGATTTCGCTTTGCCGGCCGGCACTTGAGCCACAAGAATGCTCGCCAGCAATAGTCGCAGGATCACATAGCTTGGCATGGTCGTCCTCCGGAATGTGCCCGATCCGTCGCCCTCACGCCAGACAATAGTACGCAACCGGGATTGCGTTTGCCACTATAAACGGTAAAACAGTGTCGCCGCACGGGATGCCGATTGGAAACAAAGCGAATGAATGATACCGATCCTCGAATCAGGGACTTGCTGCTCGCCGCAGTGGAGGCGGGCGCTTCGGATTTGCACATCGTGGCGGGCGATCCCCCGACCTGCCGGCAGCACGGCCGACTCAAGCCGATCGCTGAACAACCGCTCGATGGAGAGACGATTGCCGACATGCTGGCTTCGCTCTGCCCGGACGGGTTGTTTGATGTATTTCGTGAGCGGAAGGATCTCGACTTTTCGTTCGAGATCGAAGCCGCCGGCCAATGCCTCCGCTTCCGAGCCAACTTCTTCTTCAACCAGCAGAACATCGGCGCGTGTTTTCGTTTGATTCCGTCGACGATTCCGTCGTTCAAGTGGGCCGGCTTCCCGGAAGGGTTGGCCCAGCGGCTCGCCCAGTTCCGTAACGGCCTGGTCCTGCTCACCGGCGTGGCCGGCTCCGGCAAGACCACCACGCTGGCCATGATCATCACCCTGCTCAATCGCGGCGGCAATTGCCGCATCATCACGATCGAGGAACCCGTCGAATACCAGTTCCCCAAGTGCCCCGGCTCGATCGTGACGCAGCGTGAAGTCGGCCTGGACGTGCCGTCGTTCAGCG
>JADFJZ010000373.1 GCA_022565195.1 Planctomycetota bacterium
CGCGCTCTTGCGCGCCACACGCGATACGTTGACCCGAGGCCGCAGGCCGAGAAGATCCTGGGGTGCATCTCCCTTGAAGCCGTTGCGTGCAAACACAATGTTCTTGCTGATCGAAATCGCGATCCGCTTTTTCGGTTTGGAAGGGTCAGCCGGATCCGGGCGTTCGACAATGATCGAACTGGGCTTGTTGCGGCCTTGCAGCATCTTAGCCCAAACGTAGAGTTGCCTTGCTTCGTCAATTTTCGTGCCGTTGATTTCCGTGATGACGTCGCCGGGTTTCGGGTAGGCGCCCGGCATCATGGTGTACTCGGCCGATACGAAAACGATCTCGTTTGAAAACGCCGGCGCGATGCCGACCTGAAGCCAGTTCATCTCGCTCCGCTCCGGAACAACACTCTTGGTCAAGAATTTCCCATCGCGCTCGATCACGAATGACAACGGCTCATACGGTGCCGCCAGCCGAACAGCGGTGGAGATCTCACTGAAATTGCTGATCTCAAATGAATTGATCGAAACAACACGGTCGCCCGCTTGCAGGCCGGCTTTGGACGCCGGCGTATCGGCCACCACTTCGCCGATGACCGGCGATGCTTCCTTTTTGCCGACCATGAACACGATCATGAACAGGAGGGCGGCAAAGAGCAGGTTCATAATCACGCCGGCGGACACGACAGCCATGCGCTGGCCGACAGGCTTGTTCATGAACGATCGGGGATCGTCGCTCATCGTCAACTCGCCGCTCTTATCGACCTCGAAGTCCTCCTGACCCAGCATCTTGACGTAGCCGCCCAGCGGCAGGAGGTTCAGCGAGTACCGCGTCTCACCCCTGCTGAAGCCCAACAACTCCGGACCAAACCCGATGGCGAACTTCTCGACCCGAATCCCGGCCCACTTGGCCACTGAGAAATGGCCCAGCTCGTGGAAGAAGATCACGACCGAGAAGCCGAGCAGAATCAGAAAAATGTTCCCCGCCGACGACAGATTGCCGGCGAGGCTGGCCAGATGGAGAGCGTCGTGTGAAGATCCTGTCAACATTTCAAGCATGCACCAACCTCATTCCGTGCCCAGGCGTCGGCGGCGAGCAATTCTTCCATGGTCGGAGAGTCCATCCACTCATGTCGGCTGAGCGCGTCCGTCACCAGGTCGGTGATCTCGCCGAACTTGATCTGCCCCGCCCGAAAAGCGCTGACCGCAGCTTCGTTGGCGGCATTGAGGACCGCGCCGGCGGAGCCGCTCTTGGCAGCCACGTCGAAGCCCAATTGCAGCGCCGGAAATCGGACGACATCGGGCGTCTCGAAGTTCAACCGCCTCAGGGCCATGATGTCCAGCGGCTCACCGCAGGAAGGCAAACGCCGCGGGTACGTTAAAGCATATTGGATCGGAATCCGCATATCCGGCGTCCCCAACTGAGCAATCAAACAGCCGTCATGGAATTCCACGATCGAGTGGATCACCGCCTCCGGGTGGATTAACACTTCAATTTTGTCAGCACGTACATCGAAAAGCCACCGGGCCTCCACGATTTCCAAAGCCTTGTTCATCATGGTGGCAGAATCGATGGTAATCTTCGGTCCCATATCCCAAATTGGGTGAACCTGGGCGTCTACCAAGCGGGCATCCCGAATCTGTTCCATCGTCCAAGTGCGGAACGGACCTCCAGAAGAGGTCAGATAAATTTTGTGCAGTTCCTCCCGTCGGCCTGAATGCAGCGCCTGAAAGATCGCCGAATGCTCGCTATCGACCGGGATCAGCTCCGCACCGCTTTCCCGGGCCAGCCGGGTGATCAAAGAACCCGCCACAACCAAAGTCTCTTTGTTGGCGATCGCGACGCGCTTGCCCATCCGAACCGCCCGCACCGTGGCCAGCAGCCCGGCGGTGCCGACGATGGCTGACACGACGATGTCGCATTCGGAACGGGTCACCAGCTCCTCCAGCCCGTCACCGCCAGCCAGGACGGTCGCACCCGGCGGGGCCTCGGCCTTCAGCCTCGCCTCAAGAGATTCGTCGCCGATGGCAATGTATTCGGGCTGCCACCGATCCGCTTGCTCGGCGAGTTCCTGCCAGCGCGTGCCGCCCGCCAAGCCCACGACCACGAACTCATCGCGCAGCCCGGCGAGGACTTCCAGCGTGTTGCGACCGATCGAACCGGTCGATCCCAGAATGATGACACGTTTTCTGGCCATTGAAGATGCCCGAAATCACAACGAGCCGCGTGCTTTAGCACGCCCGGATCCTCCCGCTGTGGGTACTTCCTGTGCCCGGAACGTCCTCGCAGGCGAAAGCCTGCGGCTGGGGCGTTCTAATGATAGTGCCATCTTCTCGCCGATTCAAGAACTGATCCTCGCTTTGCACTCCCTAAGTGGCGAGTCTATAATCGGTTGCGACTGAAAGGACGAAACCTTGAAACCCAATCCGATTGAAACACCCCTGGAGACTGCCGTATCCGACGTGCAGCGCTGGACGTTTCACAACACGCCGGTGGGCATACTCGAACACGGCAAGACTATCGCCGCGCTCTCAATAGATCGTCTGCAAGGGGGGCAACTGTAATGGGCTGGCAGGAACGCGACTACGCCAGCGCGGAAGGCTACGCCCGCAGCACAGGCCGACGGTCACCGCTGGCCCACCTGGAGACCGTGCGGCTGTCCACCATACTGATCATCATCAACGTCGCCGTCTTTGTTCTCGACTCCGCAACCCGATCGGTGAGGGCCGCACCCTTCATTGAGTGGGGTGCCATGAACACGTCGGATGTCCTGCACGGGCAATTGTGGCGCCTCATTACGTCGCAATATCTGCACGCCCACACTATGCATTTGTTCTTCAACATGCTTGGTCGGTATTTTCTGGGCCGGTATT
>JADFJZ010000374.1 GCA_022565195.1 Planctomycetota bacterium
CCGTGCGGCGGGGGCCGCCGCTTGCAGCGGTGCCGCTCGCGGTGCTGGCGCCGCTCGCGGTGGTGGTGCCGCGCGCGGCGGCACCTTGGGCGGTGCGGGTGGCGCGGCGGCCGGGGTATCGTTTCCGAACGTGACCATCACGTCGCCGACGTTGACGGTCTGGCCAGCCTGCACGTGAATGCTCACGATCTTGCCCGCCAGCGGCGACGGAATCTCGACGGCAGCTTTGTCCGTCTCGACTTCCATCAACGGCTGGTCCTCCTGAACGACATCGCCCTCATGCACGAGGATGCTGACGATCTGGGCTTCGTGAATGCCTTCTCCCAAATCCGGGAGGATGAATTGCTCTGCCATCTGGCGGGCTCCCGCTTAATACTCCATGACCTGCATGGCGGCACTGGCGATGCGGTCCGCGTCGGGCAGGTATATCTGCTCGCAGGCAAAGTACGGAAAGTGAATGTCGTAACTCGTCAAGCGTTTGACCGGCGCCTCGAGATAACCGAAGGCCTTTTCATTCAACCGTGCAATGACCTCCGACGCCACGCCGCAGGTGCGGTTGCCCTCGTTGATGACAGCCGCGCGCCCGGTCTTGGTGACGGACTCGACCAGCGTGGCGTCGTCCATCGGGGAAACGGTCAGTAAGTCGATGACTTCGGCACTGATGCCGTGCAGGTCGGCCAGATCCTCAGCGGCTTCGAGCGTCGGGCGCATCTGTGCGCCGTAGGAAATCAGGGTGATGTCCGAACCCTCGCGCACGACCTCGGCTTTGCCGATCTCCATGACTTCCGGCTCGTCGGGCACTTCCTCTTTGAAGGCGCGGTACAGCGCCTTGGGCTCGTAGAAGATCACTGGGTCGGGATCCTCGATGGCGGCGCTCAGCAGCGCCCGGGCGCTGCGCGGGCCGGATGGAATGACGACCTTCAGCCCCGGAATATGCGCCCAGAAAGCCTCTTTGCTCTCGCTGTGATGCTCGACCGCACGAATCCCCCCGCCGCACGGCATACGCAGGACCATCGGCACGGTGTAGCGCCCGCGCGTGCGATTGCGAAAGCGGGCCATGTGCTGCTCGATCTGGTGAAAACCCTGGTACGAAAAACCGGAGAACTGTATTTCGGCCACGGGTTTCAGGCCGTAGAGCGCCATGCCGATGCTGGTGCCGATGATGCCGGACTCCGCCAAAGGCGAATCGAGCACGCGCTGGTCGCCGTACTTCGCCAGCAACCCTTCGGTCACGCGAAACACGCCTTCGTCCTGACCCACATCCTGGCCGCAGATGATCACGCGATCATCCGCCTCCATCGCCTGATGCAGCGCCAAGTTGAGCGCCTTGACCATTGTCAGTTCTGCCATGCCGTTCCTCAATGCACGGGTTGGTTGTCGGTCACGCCGATGGACGACAGGAACTCGTCCTTTTGTTCCTGCAGTTCCGGAGTGATCGTTGCGAACGTATAGTCGAAGATCTTCTCCGGCTGCGGCACGCACAACTTCTCAAACTCTTCCACGCCGCGCCGAACTTCTTCCTCCACATTCTTGCGGGTGTCCTGGATCGATGCCTGATTCAACACGCCTTTGTTCATCAAATATTTCTCAAACCGCAGAATGGGGCATTTCTTCTCCCACTCCCTGACTTCCTCATCCGAGCGGTACTTCTTGGGATCGTCCGCCGTGGTGTGCATCTCCATGCGATAAGTGTAGGCCTCGATCAGCGTCGGCCCGCCTCCATCCCGGGCTTTGTTGACCGCAGCCTGGGTGGCAACGATCATCGCCAGAATGTCGTTGCCGTCGACTTTGACTCCGTCATACCCGAAGGCGATGGCCTTTTGAGCGATGGTCTCGGCACGCGTTTGCTTGGCACGCGGCAGCGAAATGGCATATTGGTTGTTCTCGCAGATGAACACGACCGGCGCATCATAGATCCCCGCGAAGTTGAAGGCTTCGAGCACGTCGCCTTCGGAGGTCGCGCCATCGCCGAAGGCAGTCAGCACGACTTTTTTTTCGTTGCGGAGGTTCATGCCCATGCCGATTCCGGTAGCGAGGATGGGGTGCGATCCGACGGGAATCGCGATCGGCAGATCGTTGACTCCTTGCGGCGGACGGGCGCCCAGTTCATAGCCGTTCCAGAACAGCAGCACCTGAGCAATCGACCATCCACGCCAGATTTGCGCACCCGGAGCGCGATACGAAGGCACCACCCAATCATCCTTCTGGATCGGCTGAATGTAGCCGATTTGCGTGGCTTCCTGGCCGCGGCACGGTGCAAAAGTGCCGAGTTTGCCTTGGCGCTGCATGCGGATCATGCGCTCGTCGAGCACGCGTGTGAGCACCATGAAGCGGTAGAGTTTCAGCAACTCGTCGTTGTCGATCTGAGGCTCCAGCGCAGCGTCGATGTTGCCGTCCACGTCAAGGATGGACAGCTCGGTGACTTGATTCGAGAGCTTCAATGTCGATTTCGGCACGGTCAGTACCTCAATTGGCTCGCTTCAGTCAAGCAGAGTGCGGCGAAGCCTGTCGCAGGGGTTTACGACCGACTCACTCAATCACCGGACCCGCGTTTTTATAGCATAAAACGCCCGGCTTCTCCAGTGCCGCGCAGGTGCCCTGCTAACCCGGATTTCTAGCCACAAAGACGCGAAGACACCACGGGAAGAAGTGCAGAATGTAGAATTGAGAATGACGCGTTGTGCTAAGCGGCCCTCGGTAAAGATTGCACGGTTTTCAGATGTATTCTGAACGGGTGGTTCTTGTTCCTGTTGAGACAGTTGACGGCCTTGATGATGGCACTCTCCAGGTTTTGGACGGTCTCGAAATAATAATTGTGAATCGCGGAGCGTTTGAGGTGGCCCCAGAATCG
>JADFJZ010000375.1 GCA_022565195.1 Planctomycetota bacterium
CAGCCGCCATTCTATCCGCACAATCTGTGTCTTCGTTAGAATTCTCTAGCGCACAGACTGTCTTGTCACCCTATCCCGGCCTCAGATTCGCCAGGCTCGCTCCGCGCATCAACCGCGTTTACGACCCGAGTGGGCCGCATGGGCGGTGTTTGGATTGTGGCGAGGGGCCGCAGCTCTGGTCAGGCGGTGCCTCAGGCCGATGGTCTGCCCGGGTTTTCGGCGAGGGCTTCCAGCACGCGGGCGCGACGCCGCGAGGAGAAAGAGTCGAGCTGTGCGGTCAAGTGCTTGCGGCCTGCGGTTGTCAGGGCAGCGTTTTTCGCGAGGGCCGCGAGCACGTCGGCTTCGGTGCTTCCGTGGTGTCCGCCGCAAACTGCGTTGATCAAGTAGACTTGCTCGTGCGTGCTGAGGTCGTCCCATTTCGCAACCTTGGCCAGAATACGGAGCCGATCCTTGCGATGCCCGATCTTCATCGACGCATCGATGAGGTCGCACGCTCGGCCGTGGATCCCGTCGGGGTGGGACGCACGAACCGCGCGCCGGGTTGATCCCTTATCCCTATCGAGTGAACCTTGGACGTTGACCGACAAACATCCGCACATCAGCATGAGCGCAGGCGCCATCGCCCCGGCCACAAGAAATCGGACACGCACGTCAACACCTCCGCAGACAGGGTCGTTTATCTAATCACCAGCTCGACCGGCATCACCGTCAGCACTTTCTCTTTTTGGAACAACTCCACTTGCTGGAGCATCCGCAGCAGCGCCTCAGCCTTGAGCGGTTCGAGGCTGCGCAGCACGGGCAGCGCCGCCTGCAAGGCGGTGTTCGGCAGGGCCGGGTGGCCTTGAGCATTGGCCAGCGCGCCGAAATTCTCGAAGAGCATGTCGAAAATCGTTTTGGGCTTGGGCAGAATCGTCACGTCATAGTCTTCGCCGAGGTTTGCTTCGAGCGAAGCGTACTTGAGGGCGTCGTGCAGGCCGCCGAGCTTATCGACCAAGCCAAGCTCCAGCGCCTGCGCCCCGGTATACACCCTGCCGCCGGCCAATTCTTCGAGCGGCTTGGCCAGCTTGTCGCCGCGCTTCTCTTGGACACGCGACTTGAACACGCCGTAGATGTCTTCCATCCAGGTCTGGATCTTCGTGCGATGGGCGTCCGACCATTTTTCGTCGGTGGCCATGATGTCGGCGTTGCGGCCGCGCTGAATGGGATGCCAGTTGACGCCCGCCCAGTCCCAGAATCCCTTGGTCACGAACTTGGCGCCCACCACGCCGATCGAGCCGGTGATCGTGCCCGGCTCGGCGAAAATGGTGTCCGCAGCGCAGGAGACGTAGTAGCCGCCGCTGCCGGCGACGTTGCCCATCGACACAATGAACGGCTTGCGCGAGGCGACTTCCTTGGTGGCGTGCCAAATGATCTCGCTGGCGACCGCCGAGCCGCCCCCCGAATCCACGCGCAGCACCACGGCCTTGACGTTGTCGTCGAAGGCGGCCTCATACAGCGCTTTTCGCAGCGGGGTGCTGGCGCCGTGATTCATGGATGCGAACGGTCCGCCTCCGCCGCCGTCGCCGACCGTGATGGTGCCGACCACGTAGATCAGCGCGATCGACGGCGTGCTCGAAACGGACGGCGCCTGCATGATCTTGCCAAACAGTTCCTGAAACATGGTGAAGGGATTCGACATGTCGAACTCGGGCATGCCCGATTCACCATATTCTTTGTCGAAAGGTATATCCCCGTGGCGGGCCTTGATCGAATCGACGAAGTCCTTGCGATACGCCACTTCATCGATCAGGCCGGCCTTCTTGGCGCCTTCCGCCGTGTAGGGGCCGTTGTCGATGATTTCTTCGGCCCGCGCGACTTTCATTGATCGTGATTCAGCGATTTGCTCGAGCATCTGGCGGTAGAGGTCATCGAAAAGCCAGTTGTGCATCTCGGCAGCCGCCTCACTCGGCTCGGTACGGGTGACGATTTCGCCGGCGCTCTTGTAATCGCCGATGTGGATCACGTCGGCCTCGATGCCCATGAAACCCAGAAGCGTTTTCACGTAGAGTTGCTCGCCGTACAACCCCGTGACCCACACATCGCCGGTGGGCACGACCGCCAGGTGCGAAGCACTCGATGCCAGCCAGTACAGCCCCGAGGAATAGCAAGAGTCCATGTGAATGTAGACTTCTTTGTCCGCGGCTTTGAGTTGATCGATGGCGTGCCGGAGTTCTTGAATCTGGGCCAACCCCATGCCGACGCGCTCGAAGGTGATGAAGACGGCTTCGACGTCATTGTCCCGGCGCATCTTCTTCAAGTGATCGAGCAGACCTTTCGTATTGAGGGCCTTTGAAGACGCGAACAGGGCCATGGGATCCGGCGGTGCTTCCTGGAGCGTGCCCTTCAATTCGAGATGGACAATTTTCTTCTCGCCGGCCTGGGCGCCGGCGGGTACGGCCATCGCCACCGCCAGAATTACCGCAATCCATGTTTTGAAGTGTTGGTTGGACATCGTGCTCCTCCGTTTGTTATTGGGTCAGCATTCGTGAGTTTGTCGTCATGAGTGACGGTCGTCTGCTCGCTCTGGGGCGCGGATTTCTCGCCCAACATGTATTCGCGGGCGACGCGATTTTATCACACCGCCCGCCCGAGTCTAACTCAGGCACATGAAATATAATCGCGAACAGCGTTACAAGCCCATTATAAAGGCCTCCGGGCCTTATAAGTCTTCGGGGGCAGGGGAGGCGAGGGAGGCCTGCGGCTACGTCCAGTGAGCCGTCAGGATTGGGAAAGCGACTTATGGGCCTGGGCGACGGCCTGATCCAGTTCTCGGCCCGGATAGCCGTCCCAGACCACCTTGCCGTCGCCG
>JADFJZ010000376.1 GCA_022565195.1 Planctomycetota bacterium
GCCTGATCAGCGCTTTGCAGTTCTCAGCACTCAGCACTCAGCACTCAGCACTCAGCACTCAGCACTCAGCACTCAGTCCTCAGTCCTCCGCCCTCAGTCCTGAATTGGTCGGCCGCGTGATCGAAGAGGCCTCGCGGATCGCGCGGGAGTTGCCCATGGACGCGGTCTTGAATCATCAGCGTGTTCGGCGGCAGAGCGCCGTGATTTGTGGAGTTCTGGCTGTGCTCGTCGGCTTCACGCTGCTCGCCCCCGAGGCTATGGGCACGTGGTTTGAGCGGAACATCCTGCTGGGTGATGCCGCCTGGAAGCAAAACACCTATCTGGTGGTCCTCAACGACGAGGATCAGGACGGCGTGATCTATGCTCCGCGAGGGGACGACTTGGTCGTTCGCGTTCAATCGCGAGGCCGGCGCCCGCGGCAAGTCGAAATGGACCTGCGCTTTGAATCGGGCCAGAGCGAGTCGCATTCGTTGACGGCTGTGGGACGCGATGAGTTCAGGTTCACGATTCCCCGTTTGAATGAAGCACTGACCCTCCGCGTTCGCGGCGGCGATGCTCGGAATGAGGCCGTCCAGGTCCGTGTAGTCGATCGGCCCGGCTTGGTGGACGTGGCCGTCACTGTTTTCCCGCCGGCTTACACGCGAGAACCGCCTCGCGAGTTACAGGCGGGGCGGTCGCTGATCGAACTCCTGCACGGCGGCGAGGTCGAGATTCGCTTTCGCACCAACAAGCCGCTCCGGCGGGCTGCTCTTTTGCGCGATTTGGCAGAAGAGCAGGAATTGACGGCACTCGAGGAAACCTACGCAGCCCGGTTCACGCCCGATCACAACGCCACTTATTCGTTCGAACTGACGGATGTGGACGGCCTCATGAATACTCGGCCACGGCAGTTTCTCGTACGCATGATCCCCGATGCACCGCCGACGGCGAGCCTCACGATTGTGGGCGTCGGCGATTTGATCACCCCGCTGGCGGAGCTTCGGCTGGAGCTGTCCTTCAAGGATCGGTATGGATTGCAGGCTGCGGAACTCATGCACGAAATCAAGACCGAAGAGGCGGGCAAAGGCTCGATCCCCATCGAGGACGTGAGCCCTGGCAGCACACAAGTGACCACCACCATGCAACTCGCAGTTTCGACGCTCGGTGTGCTTGAGGGGCAGCAACTCATGTTGCAGGCCCGGGCGCAGGATCAAAACGACATCACGGGCCCCGGCGTGGGCGAGTCGGCGCGCTACACGCTCCGCGTGGTCAGCGCCGAGGCCCTGCTGGCGGAACTCAGCCGCCGCGAGCAGGAATATCGACAGGAATTCGAGCGACTCATCGATATTCAAGAAAAGCTCCGCCAGGACACGCTCAGTGCAGCCGCAATCTTCACTCGCGGTGGCGGTTCCAGGCCGAGCGCGATCAACTTCGCCACGCTCGAGCGCCGTCAGCGGCAAATCGCTCGGCAGGTCGGCCACGTGGGCGAACAGTTTCGACGAATCCACCAGGAACTCGTCATTAACCAATTGAATTCGGCGCAAGTTGAGAAACGACTGGTGGACGACATCGTCACACCGCTCGATTCACTCGCCAGCCGCGCCATCACGGATCTGGCAGAGCTTGTCGATCGCATCAGCGGAGACCCCAGCAGCACAGCCTTCCGCGAAATCGATCGCAGACAGGACCAGGTCGTCGTCGAAATGAGGCGCATCGCCGCGAACATGACCAAATGGGAGGGATTCCATGAGACCATCAGCTTGCTTCAGACTATCATCAGGATGCAAAAGGAGCTTCAAGAGGAAACCGACGAGACGTTGAACCGCCAACTGGACGACATCTTCGAGGACAATTAGGCCACCAAGACACGAAGGCACGAAGATAATGAAGTTATGGATGCCTTGACTCCTCACATGCTCGAGCAACGCCCGCTGGATCGTCGCCAGCCGCTTGCGCGTGTCACAACGACACGCAGAGCTGCCGCCGCTCTTCGTATTGCAAACGATCGCTCCCTTCGCGCGCCACGCGGATTTTTAACGCAGAAGCCTACGGTCCCTCTTCGCACCGTGCCCGTTCTCAACTGGCTGTCTGCTACTCGTTACTGGCTACTGGCTACTGGCTACTTTGGCTGCGGCCGAAGGCCGCGCCAAGTCTTGGTGCCTTCGTGGCCAAATTTGCTGTGCTTGCAGTGGACGGTCGTTCTGGCGTTGCTCGCAGTCTTTGGCGCGCCCGCTCATTCCGACGACGGCGCTTCCGAAGCGCCGCTGGCCACCAAGGAGCGGATTATCCACGACCGCGTTCTGCAGCTCGAAGATCAAATGTACCGCTTGATCGAGCAGCTCAGGGAATCGGAACCGGAGAAAGCCCGCCGCATGGAGAAGGTGCTGGCCCGCATGGGCGAACTCGGCATTCGCCGGCAACTCGAGACCGTCATCGAGGTTCTCAACGAAGACCGGCTCGATGAAGCACTCACCGAGCAAGACAGACTGCTGGGACATTTGTCCACGCTGCTGACCCTGCTGATCGAAGACGAGGACGACTCGGAAGAACGCAAGAAGGAACTCGAGCGCCTCCAGAAGCTCACCGAGGAGCTGGACAAGCTCATTTCAAAAGAAAAGAGTCTCCGCGAGCAGTCTCGCGAGGCGCAGGAAGCGCAGGAGGGTGGCGACCGTGATGCCGAAGCCGCAGCAGCCATCGAACAACTGCTGAGCAAGCAACAAGCCTTGCTCACCGACACCCGCACCGCAGCCAAGGAGGCCAGGGCGAACAAGGCCGACGACGCAGCGACCAAGAAAGACCTACTCGAACGGCAGCAAGGACTGGCCAAAGAGGCTGAGGATCTGGCGAAGCTGCTCAA
>JADFJZ010000377.1 GCA_022565195.1 Planctomycetota bacterium
ACACGCCGCCCGACCACAGGGACGTTGAACCCGCCAACGGCTCCGCCGAGGTCGATGGCCTCCGCGCTGCTTTGTCCAAGGGTCTTAAGCACCTCAATGAGCGGCAACGCGAGATCCTGACTTGCCACTTCGGCCTGGGCGACGACACCGCGCCGATCACGCTCCAACAATTGGGCAATCGATTCGGCGTGACCAAAGAGCGCATCCGCCAGATCGAGAAGCGCGCCCTCGCCAAGCTGAAGCGCGTACTCTCGCCCTCCCTGGCCGACCACGTTCACGCCGCTTGAATCGGCTCCGCACTCTCTTCATGAAATGATGTTGCCTTTTTGCACCGTGTAGAGTATCCACAGGGCTTCTCGTACGCGTGAAAGGACTTGCATGGACGCGATCCTGAAGGACACGATCGAGCGCTGCCCGGCCCCGATCTGCATCGGCCTGCATCAAATCGATTCATCGAGCAAGCCCTATGTCATCGCTGAGATCGGCGTCAACCACAACGGCGATGCCGATCAGGCGCGGCGTTTGATAGACGCCGCTCACCAGGCCGGCGCCGATGCCGCCAAGTTCCAGGTATTTTCGGCGGGCGCACTGGCGACGGCTGAGGCTCAGGCGGCGGAGTATCAAACCCGCGGTGCGGCGCGGTCTCAGCGCGAAATGCTCGAAAGCCTCGAACTGACCCCCGAGAGTTTCAGGCAGATCGCCGACCACTGTAAAAGCGTCGGCATTGCGTTTCTGGCCACGCCGTTCAGTGTGGACGACCTGCAACTTGTCGTCGATCTGGGCGTGCCCGCGATCAAGCTGGCATCGACGGACATCAACAACTTTCCGCTGCTCGATGCCGCGCTGGCCACGAATCTCCCACTGCTGGTCTCGACCGGGGCTTCGCGGGCGAGTGAGATCGACGAGACCGTGTCGCACATCGCCGGGCAGGATGCCCGCGAGCGCACCATCCTGCTGCACTGCGTCAGCACCTATCCGACAGCGCCGCACGACGCGTCGCTGAGCACAATTGCACATTTGCAATCGCGCTACACTGTGTGGACGGGCTACAGCGATCACACCGAATCGATCGAAGTCGCGGGCCTGGCGGTGGCCTGCGGCGCCCGCGTGCTGGAAAAGCACTTCACTCTGGATCGCGGACTCGCGGGTCCGGATCATGCATTTTCCCTGACGCCGGAGATGTTCCGGCAGTACGTCCAGACCGCAGAAACAGCCTGGCGGATGATGGGCCAACCGCGCCGGGACGTCGCCGACGTGGAGCAGGAGGTTCGTGCGCTGGCGCGCAAGAGCGTCGTGGCGAGCCGAGCAATCCGCCGAAACGAACGGATCACAGCCGATATGCTGACGCTCAAGCGCCCAGGCAACGGCCTCGAGCCGAAGCATCTGGCTGCACTCGTCGGCCGCACGGCGCGGCGGGATATTGCGGCGGACGCTCAAGTCGTCTGGGACATGGTGGACTGATGGCGGCCCGGAGAAGCGTGGCGGTGATCACGGGCAGTCGCGCGGAGTACGGCCTGCTGCGCACCGTCATGCAGGCTGTGCAAAAGCACAAGGCGCTGCGCCTGCAAGTGATTGCATCCGGGATGCACCTGGTCCGAAAATTCGGCTATACCATCAACGACATTACGGCCGACGGGTTTCGGATCGACGCCCGCGTGCCCATGTACTCCGGCCGGGACACTCACCTGGCCCAGGCGGAGGCGCTGGCCAAAGGCGTGTCCGGTACGGCCCGAGCGCTGGACAGGCTTCGCAGCGACCTCGTTGTCGTCCTGGGCGACCGGGTCGAGGCGCTGGCCGGTGCGCTGGCCGCCTCGACGACCCATCGGGTGCTGGCCCACATTCACGGCGGCGATGTTGCCCCGGGACATTTGGACGATGCCTTTCGCCATTCGATCACCAAACTGGCCCACCTTCACTTCGCCGCCACGCCCGACGCCGGACGGCGTTTGATCCGGCTGGGCGAATGGCCGGAACAGGTGTACGTTGTCGGCGCACCGGGGCTCGACGACCTGCGGTCCATACCCAAGCCGCACGCACGCTGGCTCGCCGACGAATTCGGATTTGCCGGTGATGCCGCGATTGCCCTGATCGTTCAGCATCCCCTCGGGCGAGCCCCGCGCGAGGAGCAGCGCGTCATGGACAACATTCTGGACGCCGTGGCCCGTTGCGGGTTGTGCGGTTTGATCATCCATCCCAACAGCGACGCGGGCCATTCGGGCATCCTCCGGGCCATCAAGAAAAGACGCCAGAATGATCGAGATCGCCGCTGGGTGAGTGTCGAGTCGATTCCACGGCTCAAATTCCTCAAGTGCCTCAAGGCGGTGCAGATTCTGGTTGGAAACTCGTCGGCGGGAATCATTGAAGCCCATTCTGCGGGCACACCGGCCGTCAACGTGGGGCAGCGACAGGCTGGCCGGCTGCGCGGCGGACGATCCGTCGTCGACTGCACGGAATCAAGAACGGCGATCAAGGCTGCGATCTCGAAGGCACGCCGGATGCGCATTCGCCCAGGTCCGCCGCGGCGGAGCAGCGCCTACGGCAATGGGCGGGCGGGCTCGGAAATCGCTGCCATCCTCGCACGCCCTGACTTGTCCGATAACATCCATCCCAAACGAATTAGGTACTGATCGCGCATCCATTTCGTTCTCTATTGACGACCCCAATGGGTCGATGATAAGGGGCGAGCACATTGTCCATTTGACGACCGCGAGGTATACGCATGGCCGAAGCAACGACCAGCACCACTGAAGCCCAGACGATCATCGCCAAGGCATTGGCGCAGATCGGTGACATTGCGACCTTACCGGCGGTCACGGTCAAGATTATCGAGATCGT
>JADFJZ010000378.1 GCA_022565195.1 Planctomycetota bacterium
AAGAACGGCGCCAGAAGCGCGATTCTGATCACCGTGGCTTTGGCCCGCCTCCCGAAGAAGTGGCCCCGCCCGCCGAAGAGCCCCGCGAGAGTGAGTCGCTCGCGCCGGCGGCTTCCGGCAGTCCCGGCGACTCGGTCGGCTTCGGCCCGCCTCCCGAAGAAGTGACCCCGCCCGCCGACGAGTCCCGTGAGAGTGAGTCGTTCGCGCCAGCGGCCCCCGGAGGCACAGGCGGCTCCGGTACGCAGGCGAAGACCAAACCGAGCGATGACAGCTTTGGCGCCGGCCTGTTGTAAACGCACCGCGATCCAGTGTTCCCCAAGCCCCGGCCCCGGCCGGGGCTTTTTTTAAGGCCAAACGACCGGCTGCTTGCAATTCATACGGAACTTTCCGATCCTCCAACCGTCTAATGAAGAGGTGTTCGACTTTTCCGTATCAAATTCCTTCAGGCAAAGGAGTCTAAGAATGAACACGTACCGACGATATCAGTTGGGCGTATTGACGCTGGTTCTTTCGTTGACGATTCACACGGCGGCGCTCGCCCAGGACGCGGACCGGGCGACGGCGCTGACCATCTACAGCACGGCTGCGCCCGGCGCCATCCCGCCGGAGATGTATCGACCGCCCGCTCAACAGCAAGGGCGCTATGGCCGCCCATACAATCAGGCCATACCGGGCTATGCCGTGGTCAAACTGGAGCGCCCGATCGAACTCGCCGCCGGTCGCAGCACGATCCGATTTGCAGATGTGGCTGCCCTGATCGACCCGACCACGGTGCGCTTCATTTCGCTGACCGATCCCGAAGGCACCCACGTGCTGGAGCAGAACTACGAATTCGATCTGGTCAGCTCCGCCAAGCTGATGGAGCGCTATATCGACCGCAAGATCACCGTCGAACAAGCGCACGGCGAGACCGTGACGACGTTCAGCGGCACACTCTTGAGCACCTCGGGCGGCCTGATTCTCAAGAATGCCGACGGGCAGATCCAGGTGATCAACAGCTATTCCAACGTGCAGTTTCCCGAACTGCCGGGCGGGCTGATCACCAAGCCGACGCTGGTGTGGGACGTGACCACCGACAAGCCGGGCCCCCATCGCACGCGCGTGTCTTACCAGACCACCGGCATGACTTGGTGGGCGGACTACAACATCGTCTTCACGGAAGGCGCCGACGCCAACAGCGGCGTGCTGGACATCGGCGCCTGGGTCAGCATCATCAATCAATCGGGCGCCAGCTATGACGACGCCAAACTCAAACTGATCGCCGGCGACGTGCATCGCGCCACCCCGCCGCAGTACAATTATGGCCTGGCGCGAGCCAGGGACGTTCGCGTCAGCGGCAAAGGCGGAGGAGGTTTTCAAGAGAAGGCATTCTTCGAGTACCACCTCTACACGCTGGGCCGGCGTTCGACGCTACCGGACAACTCGACCAAGCAAATCGAGCTGTTCCCGTCGGTCAAGGGCGTGCCTTGTGAAAAGGTACTGGTGTACTACGGCCTGAATCGCGGCTTTCGCGGTTTTTTCGCAAGTCCCATGACCGACCGCAATCTCGGCACCCAGTCCAACAAGAAGGTGGACATATATTTGCGCTTCAAGAACTCCGAGCAGAACCGCATGGGCATGCCGCTGCCTTCGGGCAGGATTCGCGTCAACAAGCTCGACCCTGCGGACGATTCGCTTGAGTTCATCGGCGAGGACACCATCGACCACACGCCCAAGGATGAAGAAGTGCTCCTCAAGATGGGCAGCGCCTTCGACGTCGTCGGCGAGCGCAAGCAGCTTGATTTCAAGGTCGATACCGCGCGCAAGTGGATGGACGAAGAAATCGAGATCAAACTGCGCAACCATAAGGAAGAGACTGTGAAGGTCATCGTGAAAGAGAACCTTTATCGCTGGATCAATTGGGAGATTACCGAAAAGACCCACGAGTTCGAGAAGGTCGATGCCCGCACGGTCCACTTCCCGGTAACCATCGAGCCGGACGGCGAAGTCACCATCCGCTACAAGGTACACTACTCGTGGTGATTTTGTAAGTACGAAGTACGAAGAGCGAAGGACGAAAGAAGAGAGCTGAGCACAGTCGTTGCCTTGTGGAGGCGCACCGATGGACAAACTGAATCGATCGCAGTTCTTGAGAAGAATGGGAGCTGTCGTGCTCACTGCAGGTGCAGTCGGGTTCTTGATCGATGGAATCTTCGTGATGTGGTATCTCTGGCCGATCGAAGCACCCCACATCATCGCCAATTACCTGTTCGCAGTTTTCGTGCTTGCCTTCGTGATCGTCATGCCCTGTTTGCTGATCACTCGGCTCATCGTCGGCAGACGGAAATGGCGGATCGCGCTCACGACCGTGTCGCTCTTGGGATTGGCGAGCACGATGGCAGCCCTTGATGTGAGCTACGGAGATTCATTCGTTGACATGGGTCCTAGTCTCACTTCCTTGACATTGGGCAACGGCTGGGTCTACCTTACCCGATATGGCCCGGCGCCTCCCCGACGACGCGGCAGCCTGCCAGGAGCGACTCATCTTCCGGTTTGGTCCGTGGAATTGCCTCTGTTCGTTCCCTTGGTCCTGTTCGCGATCATTCCGGGTGTAGAACTCAGGCATTGGGTGCGGCGGCGGCGGCGCCGTCGCAATGGAGTGTGCGAGGATTGCGGTTACGACCTACGAGGGGCCATGAAAACGTGCTCGGAGTGTGGAACGCACGTCGGCCGCTGCCCGGAATGCGGCATCGTGGTGGTCAAAGCGGGCAGATTCCACGCCGCCGCCCCATGCTGATGGCGCAGTGACGCTGCCGGGTTACGAATGATTGAACTCATTTCGTAATTCGTAATTC
>JADFJZ010000379.1 GCA_022565195.1 Planctomycetota bacterium
GGCTCCCCTCACGCGGGCCAGCCCGGGCACGATCGAGACGCGCTCAATTAGACTTTCTGTTCAGCCAGTTCCGCGTCGGCGGCCTTCTTGGACAGCTTCACACGGCCCTGATCATCCACCAAAATCACCTTGACCTTGAATTCATCACCGACTTTGCACACATCCGAAACGCTCTGCACATAGCCGTCGGACAGTTCGCTGATGTGGCACAGACCGTCCTGGCCGGGGATGATTTCAACGAAGGCGCCGAAATCCTTGACGCTCGTCACGCGGCCGTCGTATATCCGGCCGACCTTGACCTCAGCGCCGGCAGCTTCAACCATGTCGCGCGCCTTCTCAGCAGAAGCCGCATTCACACAACTGATGAATACGGTGCCGTCATCTTCGATTTCGACCTTGGCGCCGGTCGTGGCTTCGATGTTCTTGATTCCCTTGCCGCCCGGCCCGATCACCCGGCCGATCTTCTCGGGATTGATCTTGACGATCAGGATGCGCGGTGCATACCGGCTGATCTCCGCCCGAGGCCGATCCAATACCTTCAGCATCTGCCTCAGGATGTGCATGCGGGCGTCCTTGGCCAACACGAAAGCCTCTTCGATCTTGTCGAAGCTGATGCCGTCGGCCTTGAGGTCTACCTGAACGCCTGTCACGCCGCGCTGCGTGCCGGCCACCTTGAAGTCCATATCGCCGAAGTGGTCTTCCTCGCCGAGGATATCGACCACCATCAAGTGCTTTTCGTTGTTCTCGAACATGCCGATTGAGATCCCCGCCACCGGCTGACTCAGCGGCACACCGGCATCCATGAGCGCCAACGTCCCACCGCACACGGTGGCCATTGAACTCGAACCGTTCGATTCCATGATGTCCGAAACCAGCCGGATCGTGTAGGGGAAGTCGTCCGGAGACGGCAGGACGGCTTCCAGCGATTTCTCCGCCAAATTGCCGTGGCCGATCTCCCGCCGGCTCACCGCCCCGACCCGCCTGACTTCGCCGGTGCAGATCGGCGGGAAATTGTAGTGCAGCATGAACTTCTTGCTGTACTCCTCGATCAGGCCGTCGACGATTTGCTCGTCGCGAATCGTGCCCAGTGTCGTGGTGACCAGCGCCTGCGTCTCGCCGCGCTGGAAAATTGAGCTGCCGTGCGTTCGCGGCAGGACGCCGACTTGACCCTCGATGTCGCGAATATCGTTGGGACCGCGGCCGTCCGAGCGCTTGCCCGATTTCAGAACCATGTCCGACACCACTTGCCCCTCGATCTCGTGCATGATGCTCCATGCTTTGCCGCGATCGAATTCGGGGTTTTCGGCGTCCTTCGGAGCGATGTCATCCAGGACTTCCGCGTACAGATCCGATACGGCCTCGTTGCGTTCCTGCTTCCCGACGATTTGCTTCCGTTTGCGGAACTCCTCGAAGCAGCGATCCTTGAGCAGGCTCCAGAGCTTTTCGTTCCGGGCCGGCGGTTCCCAGGTCACCGGCTTGCCGGCTTTTTCAGCCAGCTCGCTCTGCATCTCGCAGGTGATGCGGACGGCTTCATGTCCCAGCTTGATCGCTTTGAGAATGTCCTCCTCGCTGACCTCGCGCCCGCCGAGCTCGATCATGTTCACTTGGTCGGCATGGCCGCCGAGCACGAGTTCCATGTCGCTGTATTCCAATTGCGCGATCGTCGGATTGACCACCAGCCGGCCGTCGACCCGCCCGACGCGCACTGCGCCGATCGGCTTGCGAATGGGCATCCCGCTGATGGCCAGCGCCGCAGACGCACCGATCATGCACAGCAGATCCGGATCGTTCTCTTGATCGTGCGACAGCACCATGGCCTGGATCAGGACTTCGTCCTTGAAATCTTCGTGGAACAAAGGCCGAATCGGCCGATCGATCATCCGCATGGTCAGGATTTCTTTGTTCGTCGGGCGGCCTTCACGCTTGAAGAAGCCGCCGGGAATCTTGCCCGCCGCATACGTCTTCTCGCGATAATCGACCGTCAATGGAAAGAAATCGATGCCGGGCCGGGGCGCGCCCGTGACCACGCCCACAAAGACCACCGTTTCGCCATATTGCAACCACACGGCGCCGGCCGCCTGCTTCGCAATCCTGCCGGTCTCCATCGTCAGCATCCGGCCTGCAACTTCTCGTTCAACTTTCACATGTGCCATAACTTTGAACCTACCTTCTTCCTACTTACAACATTCCAACACGTTATCACATTCCAACATTGATTGAGTTTTGTTCATTGACAATACGCGAGGTGAGACATCCGTCGGATCGGAATCCGGGCGAGCGAGAGGGATTCGATCTCTGCACGGAGGGGCGGCTGAACGTCACAGCCGAAGCGAGTACTACTTTCGCAAACCAAGTTTTCCAATAATGTCCAAATATCGCTGGCGATCGTTGTTCGCCAAGTACTTCAGCAGGCTGTTACGCCGGCCAACCATCTTCAACAATCCGCGACGTGAGGAGAAGTCTTTCTTGTGCGTCTGGATGTGTTCGGTCATGTACCGAATCCGCTCCGTGAGCAGGGCGATCTGGATCTCCGGCGAGCCGGTGTCGGCATCATGCTGTTGGTATTGGTGAACCGTCTCGGTCTTTTTCTCAGCCGTCATGACCATTGAGTATCGTTCGCTCCTTGCTCAAAACGCCGCACGCCCATTGGTGCCGGGTGCAGCCTGCGCACTTCTCCTACGCCAAAATTCAAGGTGGCAGCTTAGCCGATACGCCTGTGGATTGCAACCCCCAAAACCCCCCGCCGTATACATCCCCATGCACAATAAGGGCTTGCGGAGGGCTTTGCCGAACCCTATCAGCCTCACACCGGGCTCCACGGCCGCGCG
>JADFJZ010000380.1 GCA_022565195.1 Planctomycetota bacterium
GAGCGCCACGATGCGCCGATTCTTCAGCGCGTCCGGCACGTCGCCGTTGACGATCCGCAGAGCCATGCCTTCGACGATGGCGGTCTTGCCCACGCCGGGTTCGCCGATCAGCACGGGGTTGTTCTTTCTCCGCCGGGCGAGCACTTGCATGCAGCGCCGAATCTCGTCGTCGCGCCCGATGACTGGATCGATCTTGCCCAGCCGCGCCAGCTCGACCAAGTCCCTGCCGTAGCGCTGCAGCGCCTGATACGTGTCTTCGGGCGTCTGCGTGCTGACGCGCTGCCCGCCGCGAATCTCCTTCAGCGCCGCCAGCAGTTCCTCGTGCTTGGCGCCGCAGACCAGCAGCACATCCTTCGCTTCGGACTCGACATCCAGCAGTGCCAGCAGCAGATGCTCGGTGGAAATGTACTCGTCTTTGAGCTTGTCCGTCTCTTTCTGGGCGGCGCTGAACACTTCTTCCAACTTGCGGTCGACGGTCAGTTGCCCGCCGGACACTTTCGGCAGCCGTTCGAGTTCGCCGTCGGCGATTTGCTGAAGGCGCGGCAAGTGGGCGCCCACTTTTTCGAGGATTGGCTTGACGATACCGCCCTCGGACTCATGCACCATAGCCGCCAGCAAGTGCATGGGCGTGACAACCGCGTGTTGATTGGCAGAGGCGCGCTCCTGCGCCGCCGTCACGGCCTCCTGTGCTTTGATGGTCAGTTTGTCGAATCGCATGGTGGTCCAGTCGTAAGTAGTAAGTCGTAAGCAGTAAGCCGGAATGACCTTCCACTTCCTACGCTTCTGGGTGCAGGGTTTCAGGGGCCGACGCTCCGGTACGCCAGTGGACACCGTGCAAGGAGCGTTCCGTCGCTCATAATCGTGTAACTCATTCATTTGCAATCAGTTACAACTTGCCATGTTCCGTTGAACACTGCCGTTTTGGCATGATTTTGCCAAAATGGGGCGTCTCTGCTCGCTCCACTGGCATGCAACCGCCCGTTTCGCTATTCGGCGGGTGCTCTCATGCCAACTATTCCGTTTTCGAGGCTTCAAATCGACTCGTTCTCCTTGCAGGACATTGCCTTGCGCTAAAATGGCTTTGTTCGGCCACTGGGCTTTCACGCACCGCTCCACAGCTCCGCCACGCCAACCGCGCACCCCGCTGCGCGCCGCATTCCTACTTCTCATACTTGTCCGGCGCGCTATCGGACCGTCTTTATCACCTCGATCCGACGCGAGAGCGGTGCTCGATTGCTGGCTCTAGGCCACCGGTGCGACGATAGAAGTGAATACCCAAAATGGGAATAATCTATTTGCCCAAAGACCCATTATGGGTTATACTTGATTATTGGTTGTGGGAGGTATGACGCGATGGCAGATGCTGTGACCAAAGCGGTGGACAGCCGAGGGCGATTGAACTTGGGCGCGCGGTTTGCAGGCCGGCACGTGATTGTACGTGAGGATGGCCCGACGAGAGTCGTGATCGAGTTGGCGGTGGTGGTGCCACAACGCGAGGCGTGGCTGTGGAGCAACCCGGAGGCGCTCGATTCGATAACGAAGGGTATCGAGCAGGCGACCAAAGGGCAGTTCGCAGAGAACCCGCCGGACTTGCAAGCGGACCAGACATTGGCGGATGAGCTTGAGGACTAGATGGCCTTCACGCCGCACTGGTCAGTCGAAGCGCTGGAAACATACAACCGGCTGAAGCGGAGCGCTGAAGCCGCTCTGGAACACCGCCGGAAGTCGCGCAAGAGCAAATCCAGCAAGGCCGAAGGACTGTTCAAACAAGTCCACAAGTGCATCACGCTCCTGCTTGAGAACCCCAGACATCCCGGCTTGCAAACCCACGAGTTTCATTCCCTGCAACACCCATACGACAGAAATGCCAAGGTCTTCGAAGCATACGTGCAACAGAAAACGCCGGCAGCCTACCGCCTGTTCTGGTGCTACGGTCCGAAGCAGGGAGAGATCACGATCCTGTCAATAACACCGCATCCGTGAATCCAAAATATGGAGGCGTCAGGGCAACCGACGAGTTTTGCGCGATCCATAATTGATGGTTTCTCCCGCCGAAGAGAAGACCCGCCGCATGCGGCGGGCTATATATGTCTCGTTTGGGCTGCGCGAGTGGATCGGCGGGGAAAGAAACTCGCACGTGCGATTTCTGGCGGGTACACTGCACGCCCAGTGAAAGGTCGGGCGTGATGGGTGTGGATCTGCCTTATTATTATCCGATCAACGACTTCGGCCCGGTGATGAAGGGCATGGTCATCGGCGGGCTGGGGATCGTGCACGTCTTTCTGGCGCAGTTCGCCATCGGCGGCGGGGCGATCATGTGCTACTTCCAGTGGCTCGCGCACACCGGCCGATGCGCGGCGGCGCAGCAGTTTCTGGACAGCTATTTCAAGTTTCTGGTGCTGATCAGCTTCGTGCTCGGGGCCCTGACCGGCGTGGGCATGTGGTTCGCGGCGATCCAAATCAGCCCGCGCACCATCGGGCTGATGGTTGACGAATTCCATTGGGTCTGGGCGATCGAGTGGACGTTCTTCGCGCTGGAGGTCGTCGCGGGTTACATGTTTTACCGCTACGGCGGACTCTTGCTCAATCGCCGGCGCATGCAACTGTTGTTGATCTACACTGCGGCGGCGTGGTTCAGCCTGTTTTGGATCAACGGCATCCTGTCGTGGCAGCTCACGCCGGGCGCGTGGACGGCCGACGGGAAGGTGTGGTCCGGTTTCTTCAATGCCAGCTTCTGGCCTTCGTTGTTCTATCGCTCCGTCACGTCGCTGACGATCGCGTCGCTGGCGGCCTGCGTGGTGATCAATACCATGACCGG
>JADFJZ010000381.1 GCA_022565195.1 Planctomycetota bacterium
CTCCTCGCGCAGTCCCACGCCGGACGAACCGGCGAAAGGCCGCTGGTCCGGCGCGGTCGGCGTGGGCATGGTCGGCGCTTCTTGCCGCAGGTTGCGGGCGGCGAAAGCGGCGATCGGCGTGAGACTGTCCGTATCGAAGCGCTCGAAGCGCCCCGCGCCGAGCACATCTTCGATCATCAACTTGACGCTGGCGTAGCGATCGTTGGGATCCTTGGCCAGCGCTTTGCGGATCACTCCCGGAAACGGCTGCGGCAATTGGTCTACTTCCGGCTGCTCCATGAGGTGCTTCATCAGCACTTCGCCGGTGCTCTGGCCCTCGAACGGCACCTTGCCCAGCAGCATTTCATACAGAATGACGCCCAGCGCGTAGATATCGATGCTGCTGGAATAGCGCCCGCTGCCGACCTCCGGCGCCATGTAGTGTACCGTGCCCACGCTCTGGGTCTGGGCGCCGGCCGCCGACGCAGCGATGAACTTGCTCAGGCCATAGTCGCCGATCTTGACGTAGCCCTCTTCATAGAAAATATTCCCGGGCTTGAGATCGCGATGCACAATGCCGCGCTCGTGCAGATAGCTCAGCCCACGGGCAATCTCCCGCAGAAAGAACGTCGCCTTCTCAGTGCCCAGGCCCTCGGGCTCGGCGATCAGCATATCGCGCAGCGAAGGCCCGCTGACGTATTCCATAATCACGAAGCACTCGCCGTCGTCGTTCTTGACCACGTCGAAAATGCTGACCAGGTTCGGGCTCTTCATGTTGATGCAGTGGCTGACGCCGCGCAGCTCGATGTCTTGAAAGCTGTGCAGGTACTTGAGCGCAACTTCCCTGCCGCCGTCGCTGATGGCATAGTACACCTCGCCGAAACCACCACGGCCTAAACCGCGTTTGATTTCGTAACCCTCGATGGGCCGGTCACCATGTTTGAAAGTAAACGCCACTGCGAACCTCGAATTATGAATTACGAATTACGCGAATTATGAATGAAGAACAGGACTCCAAAGCTCGCACTTGGGTCCGGCGCTTCTCCATTTTCCATTCTCAAATCTTAAATCTCAAATCTCAAATCTTAAATCTTAAATCTTAAATCTTAAACCTTGATCTTCCATGGCTCGACGACCATGCTCACTCCGGCATACTCGAACGGCACCTCCAGCTCGATGGGTACGCCGTCATCGCCGCGCCCGTTGACTTTGTGCCTCAGCCACAGCTTGCCGCCGCGCTCGTACAGCACCAAGTCCTCAGCCGCAGTCGTGACCACGATGTGGGCATTACTCTTGCGGCCAACGGTCGCCAGGCGATCGAACAGAATGATCCGCTTGACGTCGTTGGGCAGCTTGCCCGAGCCGGACAAATCCAGCACCGCCGACGTACTCTTGCGACTCGGTAAATTGAACGTCAGTTTCGATCGCTTGCCGAGTATAATCTTGTCGCCGCTTTGTAAGAGCTTCTGTTGCACCGGCTTGCCGCCGATGTGGACCTCGCGGTTGGCGAAGATGAAGTAATCGTCGTCCACGCGTGCGATGTCGGCGTGCCGCTCGGACAAGTTCGAGACGATCGGAATGTCAGCCGGATGGTCCGTAGCCGCCCTGCCGATCGAAGCACGCGGGTTGCGGATCAGCAAATAGCTGCCCGATCCGTCCACCAGGATCAGCAGCCGCTCGGGCAGGAGCGAGTCGCCCAGCAACTGACCCGGCATGGCCATCGTCTCATCGAGCCGAGCGGAAGCATCCGCGACCAGTGACAAAGAGCCGCGGGCTTCAGCCCGCGCGGACTTGCCCGGAGCGCGACGCTCCGCGATCGCCTTGGGCACCAGGCCCAGCGGTCCGCCGTGCAGTTGCGTCACCAACTCATCCACTTGCTTGAGCTGCGCCGCCGCCTGCCGAACCCACTTGGCGGACGGCAGCAAATGCTCGAGACCCAGCACCTTGCGCCGAGCGCCCTCATAATCACCCGACGCCACCGCCGCGCCCGCGGCACTGATCGTGTCCAGCGCCGCCGCCAGCTCCGCCTTGGCGGGCGACTGCGCGCCGACCCCCGACAGCAGGTTCATTTCCTCAAAGGCCCGATTGAGCCGGCCTTGCGTGAGAGATTGGTTCACGGAATCGATCACCTTCTCCACCAAGATCCGCTCCCACTCAGGAACCTGCTTGTTCTTGGAATGCAATTGCCGGGCGTCCTTGAAGCGTTCGATGGCCCGGGCGAGATGATTGTCCTTCACATACTGCTTGACTTCTTTGAAGAGTTCCTCAGCGCGCTCCTCTCGATCGGCGGCTTGTTGCTTGAGCTTGCCCGCCTGGGCATCGCCCGCGCTGGCCCGTTCGAGAATCTGCTCCGCAGCCCGCAGGCTGCCGGCGGCCAGCCGCTGCTGCGCGGCATCAATGCGGCCTCTGCGGCTTTGTTGGTTTCGGCTTTGCTCGTCGTGGCGCGTCGAGACGTGCTCTGGTCCGCGTTTTGCGTCGGCCTGCTGATGTCTATGGCCACGATTACGCGGATGAACGTCGCCTTTGTCGTTGTTGCATTGGGTGCGTACTACGCGTGGGGTTTCGTTTGGCCGCGCCCGCGGCTCCATCGTTTTGCGATTGTCGCTTATGGCGCAGGCGGGCTCGTGCCGTTGTTGACGTTACTGGCGGCCTATTGGTCAGCCGGCGCACTTGACGTGCTGTATCTGGCCACAGTGAGCGTGCCGTTATCTTACTCTCAGGATCAGATGACGGTTCTTGGGGTCTTGGCAGAGCACGCGCGATTGTGGATCGGCTTCTCGGTTTATTATCCGGGAATATTCATACCCTTAACGATACTGATCTTAGTGGG
>JADFJZ010000382.1 GCA_022565195.1 Planctomycetota bacterium
AAGCCTTCCAACCCGAAGTCGAAGTCGTGCTCGACCGACTCGAGAGAGCGGACGCCGAGTTGATGGACTTGCGGGCCAAGGTGCGCTACTCGGTGCTGCAACTCATCAAAGCCAATAAAGACGATCCAGAGGACGTGCAGATTTACGTCGGCAGCATCAAGTTTCTCAAGCAGCCCGAGCCGACCCAGTTCTTCATCCATTTTGAGAAGCGGAGCGAAGACAATAAGTGGATCAACGATGCCAAACAGTGGTTCATCTTCGACGGCGAGTGGCTGACCACCGCCAAGGAAAACGGCAAGACCGTCGAGCGCGAGCAAATCGTTCGGCCGGGCGAGAAGTCGGAGTTCTATAAACTCGGCAAGGGCCCGTTCCCGTTGCCCTTCGGCCAGAAAAAGGCCGACGTGCTCGAACATTTTTACGTTCAACTCGCCCCGCCGAGCAAAGATGATCCGAAATCCACCGATCATTTGATCTGCACGACCAAGCCGGGTTCATCAATGGCGAACCAGTTCGAGCGGATCGATCTGTTCGTCTCCAACGATGAAAAGTCCGGCCTGAGCGGCCTGTCGATCAAGATCATCGTCGAGAACGTGAAGGATCAGACTCGCGAGACGATCACGTTTTCGGAGATCCGGCGAAACAAAGGGCTCCAGCGCGACAAGGACTTTGCGCTGCCGTCGTTCACAAAGAAATGGCAAAAGTCGGAGCGGCCGCTGCCCTCCGGCAGTTGATCCACGCACTCCTAATGGAGAACGCACCCCATGGCTACAGCCTTCACGTGTCCGCACTGCCAGAAGCAAATGCAGGTTGAAGATCACCTCGCCGGCCAGCAAGTCTCTTGTCCGAGTTGCAGCCAAACCCTCACGGCACCCGGTTCACCGCCCACAGCCCCTCCCGGAACGCTGCATGCGACAACCCTGCGCGAGCGCCGCGCGGGATTGGCCATTGCATCATTGGTTCTGGGCATCGTGGGCTTTTGCACGGTCGGCATTGCCGGCATCGTCGGCGTGATTCTCGGCATCGTCGCTTTGGTCAAGGCGGCCAACGAACCGCAGGTGGATCGCGGCAGAGGCTTTGCCATCGCCGGTATCGTCACCGGCGCGGTCAGCCTGCTGATGATCCTCCCGTTGATGGTTGCCATACTGCTGCCGTCGCTCTCTCGAGCGCGGGAACTTGCGAAGAGATCCGTTTGTGGCGCAAATCTCCGGTCTGTAGAGATCTCGCTACGAACTTACGTCGATGATTATGCGCAAGAACCGCCAAGTCTATCGGCCCTGGTCGACGAAAACCGGATTGGTCCTGCAATGCTGAAGTGTCCCAGCGCTGATCCAGTCACAGGGCAGGCCATATCGTATCTCTGGGTCGGCGGCGTGGATTGTACGAACGGAGAGAATGTTGTCATGTATGAGCCGCTCCAGAATCACGGCGGCGAGGGCGGCAACGTGCTGTTCTGCGACGGTCACGTCGAGTTTGTCCCTCAGACCGAATGGGAGCAAGTTCTGGGCGATGGCGGGGTCAACCTGCCCTGATGCCCGGCGAAAACGAAAAATGGGGCCAATCGCGGCGCGGGCCTGATTCGAGGAGCCCGCTCCATCTCGCCAGGAAGGCATGTTCCACTCATACGCCCTTTTTGGAATCATAACACATTGATATAAAAGTACTTACGTGATTTACGACTTCTTCTCGTCAAAATACTGACAAATCGTCGCGGTTCTCTGGCGAGATGCCGATATGTAGTGTATGCTTGATGGGATGCCCCAGATATTGTGACTAACAGAAACAGACGAGTTTAACATGTGAGCCCCAGATTTCTCTCACGGCAAGTGGTTGGCCCGGCGGTGATTGCGCTAAAGTTCTCCATTTTGTACTTTCATGTTTGTCACCTACAACATGTTGTGGTAGAAATGACTTTTAGCCCACAACAGGCGAAGTTAGCAGCCTTGAATTCAATATCACCTCCTGAGAAACGGCAGAGCGCCCTCGGCTTTGCTCGTGGGTTGAGATGTCTGCCGACACTGTGTCGGCGTGTCTCATGTTGTCTGGTTGTTCTGCTTGTTCAACCTTGAAGTCGTCGCTGCGCGGCGAGTCGCGTCGGAGTTTTTCATGTCAGTGGTCACGGCGGATCGAATGGCGGCTGTCGCCGTCGAAGCCCAGGCGGTCGAAGCGGTTCACAAGCTTTCGGAAAATGCGCAACGCGTGTTGCAGGCGCGCTACTTGAAGAAAAATGAACAAGGCGAGGTCCTTGAGACCGCGACGGACATGTTCCGCCGCGTAGCCCGCACCATAGCCGCCGCGGAACTCAACTTCACCGATGACGATGCCATCCGCAGTGAATGGGAGGGCGTTTTCTACGACATGATGACGGCTGGCGAGTTCATGCCCAACAGCCCCACGCTGATGAACTCCGGCAGAGACATGGGCATGCTCAGCGCCTGCTTCGTACTGCCGGTCCGCGATTCGATCGAGGAAATTTTCGACGCAGTAAAGTACACAGCCTTGATCCAAAAAGCAGGCGGCGGAACGGGCTTCGCTTTCGATGAGTTGCGCCCGACGGGCGACTTCATCTCCAGCTCGGGCGGCCGGACCAGCGGTCCGATCAGTTTCTGGCGGGTGTTCAGCGAAGCGACCAACGCGATTCAGCAGGGCGCCTTCCGCCGCGGCGCCAACATGGGAATGATGTACATTCACCATCCCGACATCCTGAAATTCCTGCACGCCAAGCAGGATCTTACCCAGTTCACAAATTACAACATCTCCGTCAAGGTGACGGACAAATGGATGAAGAGCTTTCTGGAGAACCCGGATTCGCCGCA
>JADFJZ010000383.1 GCA_022565195.1 Planctomycetota bacterium
ACTGCTCTGCTGCTTTGTGTCTTGTTGATTCGCGATCCATCGGCGTCGCACTGGTATTGGATGTTGCTCGCGGTGGCCGGCGTTTTGGGCGTGCTGATCACTATTCCGATCGGCGGCGCCGACATGCCGGTGGTCATTGCACTGCTGAATTCGTATTCGGGCCTGGCAGCCTGTGCGACCGGCTTCGTGATCAACAACAACGTGCTGATTATCGCCGGCTCGCTGGTCGGTGCGTCGGGCCTGATCTTGACCAAGATCATGTGCAAAGCCATGAACCGTTCGCTGGTCAACGTGATCTTCGCGACGATGGGGCCGACCAGCAGCACGCCCTCGGCGGACGATATTTACGAAGGCAAGGTCAAGTCCACGTCGAGCGAAGAAGTGGCCATGCTGCTCGAAGACGCCCAGCGTGTCGTGATCGTCCCCGGTTACGGCATGGCTGCTTCGCAGGCCCAGCACGCCGTGCGGAACCTGGCCAACATGCTCGAAGCGCGCGGCTGCACCGTCGAATACGGCATCCATCCGGTCGCCGGCAGAATGCCCGGGCACATGAACGTCCTGCTCGCCGAAGCCGACGTGCCCTACGACAAGCTCCTGGAGATGGACCACATCAACCCCACGCTGGAGACGGTGGACGTGGCCTTGGTGATCGGCGCCAACGACGTGGTCAACCCGGTGGCCCGCACCGATCCCAATTCGCCGATCGCCGGCATGCCCATCATCGACGTTGACAAGTGCCGCACCGTGGTGGTCATCAAGCGCAGCTTGAGCCCCGGCTTCGCCGGCATTCCCAACCCACTGTTCGTCGCCGACAACACGCTGATGTACTTCTCCGACGGCAAGAAGGCCTTCATGGACCTTGCTACCGCTGTCAAAGACCTCTGAGCAATCGAATACTTAACCGCAGAGGTCGCTGAGACCGCAGAGTGTGTGGTGAGGTTGCACCGCGACGACGCCAACCGTTTCCGCGAGATCTGCTAAACGGCAAGCCGGCGGTGGGTGCCTTCGCGCTGCCTTCGGCGTTTAGCAGATGCCCAAGCACAGGAAGAATCACTCCACTTTGCTTGGCAGCGTGGATGTGGAAGCACGGCAAACTCGACGAGCTTGCACGACCAAGGCCACGAGTGCCGCTGCCCAAGTCGTGAACCCGAGCCAGTCTTTCCAAATGTTCGGATGTCGCGGGTGGCCGCCCTCGCGGATGAGCAACAGGCCGATGACCAGCAGTGCCAGCCACAGCAGCGTATCGCGGACTCGCACGCCCCGGCCGATCATCAATAGCCAGGCTGCGAGAACCAGAATCGCCTCGCGATAGAGCGGGAAAACGGCAATGCCCATGGCCAGCGTCTTGGGCAGGTCGAGCACGATGCCCCAGTTGAACTTCATGCCCTCATCCGTGAACTCGATGCCGGTGGTCTTGCCGGGGCTCATGGTGTCGCCTCGATCGGTCGTGACCCACACATGACCGAAATCGGTGGCCAGTCGAGCATTGTAGCCGTACTTTCGCAAGACCGAAGCCGCCACGACCGCCCTGCCGTCGCAGTCCTCTTTGCCCTTCTCCAATGTCTCTTCGACCGTAGGAAAGTAATCTACATTGCCCCACAGATCCCAGTCCCAGGCATAGGGCACTTTGCGGTAGACGTAGCGCTCGAGTTCCTTGAGCAACCGTTGATCGTCCCAGTCGTCGTTGCGCAGGGTCTCAAACTCAGCCAGAAACGGCTCCAGCGCCGGCGACTCGGCGTTGATCAGGGCATTGGGGTCGAGATGGCGCCGGATCGTCGTAGGCAAGCGGTCGAGCCGGGGGAACATCACCACAAGCCAAACTGCCCCAAACACCAACCACTTGGCGGGCCAGCGGATCCAGAGACGCGCGCTGTTCAAACGTCGCAGCATTAACATGTTTTCATTGTACCGATGAGAGCGGGCACGCCAACCGCTTGATCTCCCCGCCGCGAAGGGCTACCATGAAGCGACGGACGTTTGATCGGATGCCCGCAGTTCTTTGATGCAGATCGCAGCACAAATACAGTCGATGCTCGCAACGTCAAGCAGCACGGCGGATCTGTTCATTTGGGGCGGCGTGCTGATCGTTCTGCTCGTCGCCCTGTGGTTCGTCTTGATTTGGCTTCGGAAATGGTATTTCGGGACAAGCGAGGACGAATTCTCTTCCGAACTCTGGACTTTGGCGGACCTGCGGCGCATGAGAGAGCAAGGCGAAATCACGGAAGATGAGTACGAAACACTTCGCGGGCAAGTCTTTGCCTCACATAAAGATAGCGACGAACCGGCGGACGCCGATTGAGCTGCGGGGCGGACATTTTGATTTGAAGTTGCTACGATAGCCTGGACGATACATGACTGATTACCGCCGCAGGAAGGGTTGGCGTTGCGGCGCTATAACTTAACAGAGGAACAGTGCCCGTATGGCAGGGTCAAAATCATCAGGTAGTGGCAAGTCCGGTAAGGGCAGCTTTTGCAGCTTCTGCGGCAAAGGCCAGCGCGATGCTGGGCCGATGGTCGAAGGCCCGAAAGACGTCTACATTTGTTCGGCCTGTGTGGAGTTGTGCCATAACATCATTCGGCAGGAGAAGAGGAAAGCCGGCCCGCAGCGGCCCCAAATGGGCACCATCGCCAAGCCTTCGCAGACGTTTGAATTCCTCGAGCAATACATCATCGGCCAGGAGCGGCCCAAGAAGACCCTGGCCGTGGCCGTTCACAACCACTACAAGCGGCTCCTGCACAGCGACACCGCCGAGGACGGCGAAGTCGAGTTGGACAAGTCCAACGTCCTGCTGGTCGGTCCGACCGGC
>JADFJZ010000010.1 GCA_022565195.1 Planctomycetota bacterium
TTGGGCGGCTTGTTTGCCAGGGGCTTCTCTTGACGCTCCTGCGTCTGCTCAGCTTGTCCGGCAGCAGAGTCGCCCAGACCGTCGCGGATGTCGCCGACTTTCTCTTTGGCTTGCTCGTCACCGACATCATACCGGGCACCGCGGTCGGCTGCGCGGTCGTCGCCGCTCCGCTTCAACTTCTGGATTTTCTGCCCCGCACCCTCAGCCGTGCGGCCTTCCTGCACGCGCTCGCGTGTGTCCTTGAGCTTGGTCAGAGCGCCGGCGCTGGCTTCGCCCGCACCGCCCAGCGCCACCACAGAATGCGTGAAAAACTCGACCGAAGGCATGATCGCGCGAAAGCGAATCGTCCAGCCGACGATCTCGCCAACGATCAAGACCAAAATAATACCCCACAGGCGATAGAACCCAGGCCAGTCGGCAATGCCGAAGCCGAACAGCAAAACGACATCGAGCACCACCTCCACGAAAATCGAGACGGCCACCGTCGATGCCAATCGGCGAAAGGCCACGTCCATCAGGAACAGCGGCAGCAGTAACCACGCCAGCACCCACTCCCAGGCCGGCTGGTGCGAGCGGGTGGGCGGCAGGTCATGCCGAAAGACGCCGTCCTGCTCCGGCTCGAAGCCCAGCTCCTTGCCGCCGGAGATGTCCGTGATCTTCTCCAGCATCACGTCGTTGGCGCTCAGCTCCTTGTATTCCGGCGAGTAGGGCACGGACAATCCAGTGTGGCCGATCGACGAAACTTCATCACCTTCGGTCATGAACAAGCTGGCCACGAATTGGCCGGTCTGATTCACAGGAAACGTGGCTTCATACTGGCCCGGGCCTGTCTGGACGAGTTTGATTATCTCGACATCCGATCCAACCGGCTTGGCCACCCGGGCTTGAAGGTCGAGGAAGTTCATGTAGTTGGAATTCTCGTCCAGAGCGTTGACGATGATGCGGCCTTGGTTGCCTTCGAGTTTGGTAACCACGTCGAAGTTGCCCTGCTTGCCCTGGTTCATGGTCCAAGTCACGATCTGGGCCCACAGCTTGCCGAAGCTGGCCCAGTCGGTCCATTCCTGGCCCCAATGCGTCCAATACCCGCTCGTGAACGCCACTGTTCTGCCCAGCCCGATCTGCCAGTGGGCCAATACTGGATCGTCGCCGTCGCTGGTCTTGCGGATCAGCGGCATTTCGATCATGCCGTCCGGCTTGGGTGAAGTCATTACCAAACCGCCCAGCGGCGGAATGTCCGCCTGCGCGGAGAAGCCGACCCATAGATCGGACATGGCATAGTTCAGTTGCGGCGTGAAGGGAGTTTCCATGATCAAGGGCCGGCGAATGACCTTCGATTCCTTGACGAAAATCTGCGGCAGCTTCTTTGGATTCCGCACGCCGTAGAACCGGCCGCCGGTGTCCTTGGCGATTTTCCGCAGTGGGGCTTCCTGCACGTGTGCGCCATAGCCGATGGCCACCGCGCTGCACGTGATTTTCTTTTCCTTCATGTATTGGATCGTTGCTTTACTGGGCGGCTGCGCGTCGCCGTCGCTGATGATGATCACATGCCGCTGAGCGGCGTCGGTGCACTCCATCAAAGCATCGACAGCCATCTCCATGGTGCGTCTGAAGTCCGGCATGTCACCGTTGGACATGCGCTGAATTCGCTGCTTGATCGCCGTCTTGCTGGTGGCCACCGCCATGGGGACCGACCACTCGATGCCTTTCATGTGGCTGAAGCTCAGCAGGCCGAAGTAGTCCTTGCTGCTGATCGTATCAACCGCCTTTTCCGCGACACGCTTGCCCCAGTAGTTGCCGCGCGGCATCTCGCAACTGTGCATGATGATGGCCAGCGCCCCGCGCGGGATGACTTGGCGGTGCTTGATCTCGAAGTCGACGGGCATGATTTGTTCGACCGGTGTGCCGATCCAGCCGCCGGCGCCGAAAGATTCCGGACCGCCCGTCATGATCAAACCGTGGCCCATATCACGCACGTAGGTGGCGAAGGCTTTGTGCTGGTCGTCGGTAAACCAGTTTGCACCGACGTTGGAGAGGATCACGGTCGAGAACTGCATCAGGCGGAGCAAATCGAGGCCCTGGGCATCCTCGACGTTGACAGCCTCCACGTTGATCTTCTCTTTTCGAAGCGCCCGTACGAGTTCCGCATCGTCCGCGATGTCCCCAGTCAAGAGCAGCACCTTTTGCTCGCCGCCGACGAAAGTGAAAGCAGTGGCTTTGTTGTTTTCAACGATGGTGTCGGCAGAGTCATTGTCCGGTCGAAATGTCAGCTCGAAGCGATGCGCAACGCTGCCATGAACGGGCAATTTGATGAAGAACGGGTTCTGCCCCGGCCGGAGCCGCACTCTGGCGATGTCCTCGGACAGTTCCACAGGCACACCGTTGTCCGTCAGAGAAACAGTGCCGCTGACGGACTTCCGGGAGGTGATGATCGCCCGCAGCGGGATCATGTCGCCCTCTTTCGCGGACGCGGGCACTACAAGCTTCTCCACGTAGACTTCCTGGGTGTGCAGATAGTGCATGGGCAGCACGTCCACGCCGATGCCGTTGGCTTTCGCCGATCGAATTTCGTCCAGCACGTTGCCGACGTTGTTGTTTCCATCGGTGACGAGGACGATGCGTTTGGCAGTGTCGTGCGGAAACAGCGCCATGGCCATGCGCATCGCGCCGGCCATGTCGGTGCGATCCGGCAGCGAAGTCGCCGGGAGGGCGTCGAAAAACACCCCGCCGCGCATCGGAAGTTGCTCGACGTAGGATTGGCCGTCGAATGTCAACACGCCGACTTTGTCGTCCTTGGGCATGTCCTTGACGGCCTCGTAGATGTATTGCTCTTGCTCGGCGTATTTCTCTTTCGGGATGCTGTTTGAGCGATCCAAGAGAAACAGCACCGTCAGATTCTTGTTGGTGCGAACGTGGGCGATCCCTGCAAGACACAGCACGAGAAGCAGCACCACAATAGAGCGAATCGCCAGAGATGTGTAGCGCTTGAGCGGATCCAGCGAGCACAGCGCCCGCCACGACAGCGCCGCCATCACGGGAATGGTCAGCAGCAGCCAAAGCCAGACAGGCTTCTCGAATGACAATGAAAAGAACTCAGCCATTACCGTTCCACTTATCGAGACACGATTCTGACGCGGCCTGCGTCCCTATAGTTTCACAATCTGTACGCGATTGTTCACTGAGTCAAGCACATACAGCCGCCCGTTGGCCGCTTCGGTCGCGCCCCACGGCGAATACAGTTCGCCCGGCTCACGTCCGCCCCGGCCCCAGATTCGCAGCGACTTGCCCGCGCGGTCGAACCATTGCAAGCGATTGTTGCTGAACTCGCTGACCAGCAGGCTGCCGTCCCGACAGACATCGATATCGTAGGGAAAGCGCAACTGACCCGGCTCTACGCCGACCGAGCCGAAGCTCATCAAGTACTCGCCGTCCAGAGAAAAGCGCACGATGCGGTGATTGCAGGCGTCCGCCACCCACAGAGTCTGATCCCCATCGATGGCCAGACCCGCCGGACGGCTCAATCGCACGCCGTCCACCGGTTCCGCGCCGATGAAGCGAACGAATTCCAGATCCGGCGAGAACTTCGACACTCGGTCGTTGCCGCCGTATTCCCCAACATAGATGAAGCCCGCATCGTCGATGGCAATGTCGGTCACCAGCCGAAACTGCCCCGGTCCGTCCCCCTGCTCGCCAAAGCTTCCGAGTTGTGTGCCGTCCTGATCGAAGATCATCACACGGCTGTAGTGCGTGTCCGCAATGAACAACCGGCCGTCGGGATGCACCGTCAGACCGATGGGCTTGCCCGCCTTCCAGTCCGGCATCCACCAGCCGGTTTCGTACCGGCCGTCGGCATCGAACCTCTGAATTCGCCCGCTCTTGTCAGCGACGAAGATCTTGCTCTCCGGCGATGCAGTGATGGCCCGAGGATACAAGAAATCACCCCAGCCGAGCCCGGTTTCACCGAACATGCCCACCACGCCCCGGCCGACTCCGCCCGAGTTGTCGCAACCGCAGGCGGAAAGCCCGAGGACAATCGCAATCGCAAGAATAGTGCAAGAAGGGAAGCCGCTACCGGCGAACAGGTTGGTACGGTATGCTGGCATCTACATCGTCATGTGAAACAATCGTGACCACGTCGGAGGAGTTCGCCTAGTCTTTCTTCTCGGCTTCGCCGCTGTCGGCGGAGTCGTCCGCAGAATCGCCCTCAGCCTTCGGATCGCTATCCTCGTCTTCGCTGCGAAACTGCGAGAAGTAATTCTTGACGGCTTTGCGAAGGTGGTTCGGGATCCGGGTCTTGTTCAAGGCGTCGGTGGCGTCGCGCTCGGCGGCCGAGAACAACTCCACTGCCTCGGTGCCGACCTCGCCGCGCACTTGCTCGCCGTCGATGAATTTCTTGCCGATGATACTGCCCTTGGTGGTGATCACCGGGGTGCGCTCCTTGACCCAGCGCTCGGCCGTTCTTTGTTCCGGACCGCGTCCGCCGCGACCCCGGCCCAGACGGCCCATGCCTCCGCCCGGTCGGTTGCCGCTGCCGTTGCAGGCCTTACACCCTTTCCCGTCGCAGTTCTGGCAAAAACTATTCTGTTGGTCGGACAGCTCATTCTGGGCTTGCTGAGCATCGGCGAGCATCGATTCCAGTTCGCTGAGTTCCTGTTGCAATTGCTCCATATCGCTGAGCGCCTCCCCCACCGACTGCAACTGAGCCGAAGCGTCCGCCATGGATGAATCGCTCTGCATCATTTGAGCCGCCTGCTGCATGGCCCCACCCATTTTCGAGCAACTCTGGCAAGCTTTCTTTTGGTTCTGGAGCTTGTTCACCATTTCTTTGATTTGCTTCTTGTCGGCCCCCTGCTTCTTCATTTGCTCTTTGATCTTCTCGATGTCGGCTTTGGTCAGGTTTTCGAGGGCGCGCTTGGCGGTCTCCGGATCGACGCCGGATTTCTTCAATTCGTTCTCGAGCTGCTTCTTGCGCTCCTCTTGCTTGGCGAGTTCCTTGAGTTGCTCGGCGAATTTCTGAATTTGCTCTTGCATCTTCTTGCGCTGCTCGGGATCCTGCTTCATCTTCATCTTGGCGAGTTGTTCGCGCAATTCCTTCACGGCGTCCTGGGCCGCCTTGAAATCCCCTTTGGACAGCGCCTTCGACAGCTTCTCAGTCGGCGTCTTGGGCTGCTTGGTGTTCCTCAGCCCACGGAACATCCGGCTGAGTTCTTTCATTTCATTGAGCTTTTCATTCTTGGACTTGCGCAGGGCATCCGCCACTTTGTCGATCTTCTTAATGGCCTCTCGTCGAACCTCGACGGGCGTGTTCATTTTCTCGACAGGCAAGTCGTCGATCGTCTTGAGAGACTGCACGAGATCCTTCAGCGTGGAATTCTTCTCGACTTGTTCCCGGAACCGTTGCAGCTTTTTCACAGTACGCTTGACGTCCTCACGGACAAAATCATCCTGTTCCTGACGCGCGACCTTCGTCTCCGCAGCTTGCAGCGGGCCGATGGGTAGCCAAGTGACGATCAGCGCAACCAGGATGGCAGCGCTGGCAAAGGACAATGAGGAAGGCCAAGAGAACTTGATGAACGACCGCACGCTGATCCGGCGGCTGATTTGTTCGGCGTCTTCGATCACAGCCTGGGCAAAAGGATCCTTGGAATCGAGGCAATACAGACCGCTGCTGGTCCGCTCCTTGAGCCCGGCCGCCTGGTCGAGAACTGCGGCAGCCGCAATCCGATCGTGCCGCCGCATTCCCACCCTGATTGAAGCTGCGGCCAGAGCGGCAGCGGCCAGTCCCAGGCAGATGTACAGCAAGGGCAGCGAGAGATCGAAGAGCTTGTCCGCCAAGATGATAGCACACCAGGCAGCGGCCCCCCAGAGCAGACACCAACCCAGCGCGGAGAACCAGTCGTTGACTCCGAGACGCCACTGGGCTTGCTTCACGTTTCGCTCGAAGGTCGTCATGCCGATCTCCTTAGCCGCCTGATCTTAGGCTATACTGGTTGCGCTGACAAGGAACGGTCCCAGCGTGTGTCGCTGGCGACCCTATTGGGCGCAATAATAAGACTTATTCGATTCCACGGACAAATGATTCGCAGATTTCCAAGAAAAATGCGTCTGGCCAAGCGTGAAGACATCAGGAAGGCGTTGCGGGGGCGGTGCATCGTTCGTGACCGGAAGCTGACTATCTACTTTGCTACCAACGGCTTAGGAGTATCGAGACTGGGCCTGAGCGTCGGCCGGAAGTGCGGACCGGCGGTTGTGAGGAACCTGATCAAACGGCGAATCCGGGAAGCGTTCAGGCTGTCCGGCATCGGGCTGAACAGGCCGGGATACGACCTGCTGTGCATCCCGGCGAATGACGCGGTCCACGCCATGTGCGACTACCGCGCTTCGCTCGAGGAACTGCTGCCGCGAGGCGTCGCCAAGCTCCGCCGACAAGAGCGCGCACAGTGAGTCTTGAAGCTGCTTCAGCTTACCTGTTTTCAACGCCCCGAAATCGGACTATCATAGGAACCCGCCTCTTAAATCGAACACAAGCATTATTGAGGAAACGGTATGAGCCTGTTACAAGGGAAAAAGGGTCTGGTTTTCGGTGTGGCGAATGATCGCAGCATCGCCTTGCACGTCGCCGATCAATTGATCAAGCACGGCGCGACTTGCGGATTCGCGCATTTTCCCGGCGAGAAGAACGAACGCCGAACACAGAAAGCCCTTGAAGAGAACGGCATGGGCGACGCATGGATGGTCCCCTGCAACGTGTGCAGCGACTCGGAGCTCGACGATACCTTCGCTGCTGCCAGAGAAAAGTTCGATGCAATCGACTTCGTGGTGCACTCGGTCGCCTATGCCGATCGCGCGTTCTTGAAGGTGGGCAGTTTTACCTCGACGCCGCGCGACGTGTTCGCACAAGCGATGGACATCAGCGCCTATTCGCTGCTGGCCGTCGCGCAGCGCGCTCGTGAGATGATGCCCAACGGCGGCGGCATTATTACGATGACCTACTACGGCGGCGAGAAAGTCCTCCCCGGATACAACGTCATGGGCGTGGCCAAGGCCGCTCTGGAGAGTATCACGCGCTATCTGGCCAGCGAACTCGGTGACAAGGGCATTCGCGTCAACGCCATCAGTGCCGGTGCGCTCAGAACCTTAAGCAGCATGGCCGTCGGCGGCATCGACACCATGTTCGATCACACCGAGACGAGGGCCCCACTCAAACGCAACATCACCGCGGATGAGGTCGGCAAGACAGCGGTCTACTTGCTCAGTGATCTGTCGAGCGGGGTCACCGGCGAGACGGTTTTCGTCGACGCCGGCTATAACATCGTCGGCATATAGGTGGGATCGCGCCGCTGAACCTCCCTGCGGGGAGACATACGCGGTGCGGCGTGTTTGGCGCAGACACCAAGCGCGACGGCGGACCGCCACGCTCGGCGCTTATTGTCCAAGAGACTCAGAAGTTGACGACCACATCAAGATTGGACGCCATCAACCGGGCTTTGGTCACCGGCACAAACGGATTGTCCGAGATCTTGGTCACGAACAGCTCATCGGGACCAAGAATGTTGATCAACGGGCTTCGACCCGCGGTGAGCGCGTCTTCTGGAACGCGTAGCAAATGCCCGCTCCAGTTGCAGATGTACGTCCCGCTCGCGGTGATACTCTGAAACGGTATCACTTGGCCGCTGGTACCGCTTTCGCCGAATCTCTGGGCACGCGTCGTAGATTTTGATTCTTGAGCCATGGTTGTACTCCCATCAGAAAAAAGATTTGAGGAGGTCCGAACAGGCACATACCGGTTCGGCTTGCACGCGACTACATCAGGGCCCCCTCGACCACGCGCCTCCGTGCCTGCCAAGTTCAGATGGAATGCTTCTATAAGTCTCCGACTCGTCGCCCTTACAATTGTCTAGTAGCTCACACCTGACAGCATGTCAACAAAAAAATGGGTTTAGTGCAAGCTCAATTCAGATTTGACAATGAGAAAATGTTATTTTATTTTTACTCACACATGTCATTTACCTAGACCGCCCGCCACAATACTCTCGGAGGCAAGAAGAAGATGCGGGGCGTGTTTTTTTCACACACCTCATGCAATCACGAAAAAGCAGGAGGGAGGTAAATCGCTCCGGCGATGGCCCACGGCAAGGTTGTGGACCATGCGCCAGCTCATCGCGCATCGTCCACGCCGCCAAACCTTAACTGACGAATTCAGTTTTTGCGAACATTCGCGGAGCGCTGCCGCGCGGCCTCTCAATTCCTTCTCCGCAGCAGCAGTTCCGAGGTCACGAATCACGGCCAACTTCCCCCGAGAACTGCGAATCCGTGGGACGCGTAGCGGACCAGGAGGGCGGTGACCGGGATTTGTTCGCGCATTGCACTTGACGCTTCGGCGGCCTGTGTTACAGAATAGGAGACGGTATCAGGAAGAAACGGGAATTTTTCATGCGTGCCATCACGTTAGGCGGATGATGGGATGCTTCGATCCCGTAAGCGGCGGCGCGCCGCATACTACATGGAGGTAGTTCAATGGCCAACCAAACGGGGCAAAAGAAACCGACTGACTTCGGCGCCAACAGCACCGGACCCCGCGTCCTCCTGCAAGACATTCTCGAACCCGGAGCCTATGTCTGTCACTGGAATGGGGACTTGCTGCGCGTGCTGGAGAATGAGTTGCCCCTGGACGAGCTTCCGGACCTGCCGGAGACCACGGAAGACCAAGTGCTCGAAACGACGAAAGTCAGTGACGATCCCTTCATCCCAATTTCGCAGGCACGGATGGCAGCCTCGAATTTTGACATCGACGTGAGCTTCTAGCGTGCCGGGAATGAGTTTGGCAGCGGACGTTTTCCAAACGGAATGAGTTTGTGGCAGTTCACTCAGTATCTTTGCGGTGGCTCGCTGAAAATCGCCGCCCCCGCGCCCAAGATCGTGCGGCACAATCAGCACCGCCGCGCGAAGACACTGCACCGGACGTGGACTCCGAACCCTTATCGACGAAACAGGAAACTGCGAAGTCGGACCCTGAGCGGGACGAATCTTCCACGGAGTGTGAACCTGCGGACTCGCCTCGTTCCGACGGCGCGCTGGGCCTTTCGAGTTCGGAATTCGATCGCCTGCTCAACCGATTCGGATTGCAGGGCGGACGCGCGCTGCTGGCTCTGATTTACAAGCTGTCTTCGATTGAGTCCGAGTTGACGGCCCTGCGAAAAGCGATCGAAAAAATCGGTCCGTCAATGCCCAGCGAGGAGCCTGCCGATCACGGCAACGCCGCAACAGAACCCGCGCCGGCGGCCGCCGGCGCTGGACAAAGATCAGCCGGGAATACTCGATCAAGTATTTCGAAACAATTTGACGCTCTGGAGAAAGATGGACTAAGAATGCACCGGCGCCCGCGATCGACAACGGAGTCAGGCGGGCTGCGTCGCATCACGATTGGAAAGGACGGATTCGCATGCCCGAAGTAAAAGGGCCTTTTGACAACGCGTTGCAACCAACCGCACCGGCCAAGACTCCCGCCAAGGCGCCGGCTGCGGCAAAGCCGGAAAACCGCTTGAACAAGCGCATTCAGGAACCGGCCCTGCCGGTGGGCCAGGGGGAAGATGCGCTGTACGTCGGCATCGATTTGGGCACCTCGCGCACGTCGGTATCCGCCAGCAACGGCCAGCGCCACACGGTGCTCTCCTGGGTCGGCTATCCCAAGGACATCATCGCGCGCAAGCGCGTGGGCACCAAGACCGTCATCGGCCAGGAAGCGCTCGACAACCGACTGGCGCTGGACATGATCAAGCCGCTCGAGACCGGCGTGATCAACAGTTCGGATCCGCGCTGCGTCCACGCCGTCAAGGAGTTGATCGGCTATGCGCTCTCGCTGTGCGGCACGAAGCTGGAACAGCCGCTGTACGCCGTCATCGGCGTGCCGGCGCGCGCGTCCATAGAGAACCAAAAGGCCATTCTGCGAAGCGTGCAGCCGTTCGTGTCGTCGGCCATGGTCGCCAGCGAGCCGTTTGCGGTTGCCTATGGGCTCGATCTCCTGAGCGAAGCACTGATCATCGACATCGGCGCCGGCACTCCCGCAGCCGAGCGACGCGCACGCAAGAACTGCTAGGCCGAGCAGAGTGTAGTTCGTCCCCATGTGGCTCAGTGCGTCCACCGCCTCGTTCCCAGCGAGCATCTTAGATTGATCCCAGCAAGGGCCCAGCCGCGTCGCGGACCTCGTACCGCGTACGTACGTTTGAGCTCGGGATGATCTTCATAAACCCTAATCTCCCGGCTGACCGCTGGCGCCTCACCTTGGCCTACGAGCTTGGGCACATCGTGTTGCACCACCATCTCAATATCCCCCCCGACGAACAGCACAGTCCAGATTGAGCTGACCCCGCCTCAGGCGCCTTCCAGTCTGTACACCCTCACCCGACCCACTCCCAACTCGTCCTTGTGAACACCAGTGACCCTACCGCCGGCCACATGCTTGATGACAAACCCCTCTGGGACCGTCAGAGACCCAAGCCACTGAAACTCTGGAGACAGAACGGTCCACCGCGTCCCGAACTCCCATGGGAGATAGTAATCCCGCACCCATACGTTGCCCTTATCGTCCGAAAGAAGCTCCACGTATGCGGGCAAGGCCTCCGGATAGGGGACTTCATCGAGCCACTTTCTGTTTTGTACTCCCCTCGACGACTCGACTACCTCGGTACGCCATGTCTCGTACCGTCTCCGTAACGCGTTGGTGACCGGACGAACGGGTG
>JADFJZ010000384.1 GCA_022565195.1 Planctomycetota bacterium
CACGTGCGCGATCTGCCCGATATCATGCCGCGCCTGCGAAACCAGCACATTGTGCTGATTCACGTCACACGACGCACATTCCTCAGAGACGCAATGCAACAATTGCAGGATGTCCTCAAGCCTGAAGATTTAGAACGGACTTCGTTCCTGATGGATCGCAGCGGAAACAGTCGCAGACGCTCCGAACCACGCGGAAATGACGAGTGAGGCCTGTAAAGACTCTGCGGGTGGCAGCGCCCGGCGAACGACGAAGTAAATACGTGAAATCTTTCCACTGGCTTGCCGTTTAGCAGCCGCCCCTAGGTCTCGACGATCTCCCTCCGAGTTGCATCGGCCTTACAGGATCGCATGACCCCAAATCTTCAATCGAGCGCGTCGCTGACATCTTTCAAAAGCAACGTCGGCCCGCCGTCCGGCGGCAATTGCGACACTTCGTACAAACGCGTCGATATGGTCAGATTCTGGGCCGCTTTGCGGTAATCGGTGCTCAAGCACCGCGCCAGCACGATGATTTCATCACCTTCGCGACCCGGATGCATCTGCGCGGCGGCCCGTTCCAGCGCCCCCCGCGCACAATCGAACGCCGACACCACGATGGATCGCCCGCCGTCCTCGCGAAACACCCAGCGTAATCGACAGTCGCCGGCGGTCGCACTATAGATGGGCCAAGTCTCGACGCCGGCCCCGCAGATTTCCTCGATCACATCGCCGATCATCCGGTCCAGCTCCGCCACGTCCCGAACTTCGCGCTGCACGCGGATCGCACGAACCGTCGGCAGAGCAGACCGAGCTTCTTCGTGAGTTGACGCCGCTACGCTCACGGCGTGCGCCATTCTTGAAGATGCCTCCACCGTCCGGGATGGGCGCACCTCATCATCACAATCGCGATCGAGGTAGCGAAGCAACAAATCGCGCATGCGGAGCATACTGCCGCTGCCGTCCTCGCCAATCAGCGTCTCAGCCACGAGGTTCGAATTCGGCCACTGCTCCGACAGGCTGAAGCCCTCGAAATCGATATCACAGTTCAGAAATCGTTCGCCCATGTCCTGTAGGCGTGTGGAAAGCTCCGTAGCCTGCCGGGCCGACAGCGCCTCCTGCACGAAACACGACAGTTGGCAGTCCTCCCGGTTGGTCGCCAGGTACTTCAGACACTCGTAGGCCCGGATGAGCTGGTCCGGCGACGGCTCCACCAGCACGCACACCGAGCGGCAGCGGCGCACCAGCGGTGAATCCTGCCAACCCGGAACCGCGCGTACCGCGACCACGACGCGGCGCAGAGACTCGTTCATCAGTTCGCACAATTCGTCGAACCGCCGTGATTCGACCGCTTCGGTGATCTCGCCTGCCCACACGACCCTGCGGAGATAATCGAACAATCCGAGTTTGATCTCGGATTCGCCGACCCACGCCACCGCCACGGCCTGAGAGCGGTTCGACCAATAGTCGGCATAGCGGCTGACCGCTTCGATGGCGTTCTGTTCGCGATCGACCAGCACGACGTTGGAAATGATATTCTCGGAAGGCTTCGGATCCGGCGTGGTTTCGCTTGCTGATTCCCGAGGCGGCACCGGCGCACCGGGCGAAGGAGCAGGCGTGTTACCCGGACCCAGGATCAGGTCGGCAAGGTTGCGGATGTCCCACTGTCCGGAGGAATCCGACATCAAGTGATCTCGATCACGGAGTTGAGTTCGCCGAACTCATTCATCTCGGTAACGGTGTTGCAAGGATCGCGAGTCCAGCGCCCGTCAACCACCAGCCGATAGCGATACCGCCCCTTGGGCAGAGTCAGATCCGCTTTGAAGTGCCCGTCCGCGCCCTGCCGAACCATCGGCGTGTTCTGCGGCGACCAACTGTTGAAGTCGCCGGCGATCAAGACTTCGCCGGCGCTGGGAATGTTCGTATGGAACTCCACGCCGTCGGCCGTCTGGCGAATGCCGTAGACTTCAATGATCTTGCGGGCGATCTCCGCGTGATCCAGGCCCGACGCATCGCTGGGCACTTCGACCACGTCGTCACCCGGCGACGTTACAGGTTGCGGCACATTGCTTTCGGCAGTCTGAGGCACGTGCGTGATCAGCACCGACTTGCTCGCCAGCAACTCCTCCGCCTTCGCTGCCAGGCGGTTCGCCTGCACCAGCAGGTCTTCGTGCGACACCAGCGGCACTTCCGTCTCGATGATCTCCTGCGTCAGCCGAACGAAGTCGCGATACCCCATACTCGACGGGTCGTATTCTGTGATCGCCTGACCGAAACTGGCACTCTCTTTCAGCTTGGTATTGAAGTTGACATACGACTTGAACATCAAGTCGTCGAACTTCCGCCGCATCTCGTTGAGGATTTCGCGGGCCAGCTTGGTGCGTACGTCATAACTGTTGGCCAGAACGCGGATCTTGAGATCCTGCCCGGTGCGGGCGATCAAGTCGCGAACCGTGTCAATTTGTTTTTCCAGACCTTGCAGCGCGAAGTAGCCCGTCTCCACGGGAATGACCGCGTCATCCGCAGCCGCCAGCGCGTTGTAGGTCAGCAATCCGACGTGCGGCGGGCAGTCGATGATGCAATAGTCATAACGATGCGCCACGGTTCCCAGCGCCGACTTCAAATACTGCTCGCGGTTGTCGGCTTTGGCGGTCACGCTCTCGAACCGCACCAGCCCCAGCGTCGCCGGCAGAAAATCGAAGTTGGATGAGATTTGCCACGTCGCGTGCTCCATCTCCACCGGTCCGTCGGACTGATCCTGAAGCAGCACGTCCGCCACGCTGAACTCGATTTGCTCCTCGGGCACGG
>JADFJZ010000385.1 GCA_022565195.1 Planctomycetota bacterium
AGCCGGCATATTGCGAGTGAGCTCTCGTCGCTACCGGTCGCAAGTCGCCAACAAGAAGGCGGCCATCCGGCGGTTCGAGGCGTTGCTGACCGAGGCCCTCAAGCCGACTAAGAAGCGGATTGCGACGCGGGTCCGTCGGTCGGCCGTCGAGAAGCGCATCCGGCAAAAGAAAGAGCGAGGCCGAACCAAGCAAGGCCGGCGGCGCGTCGCCGAAGAAGACTGAGGCCGTATTTTTCATGTCGTTTTTGCCACCAAGACACAAAGGCACCAAGAGTTGGAAATGGAGAATGAAGTATTCGAAAAATAGGAACAGCTTCCACATCGAACAAACAATCCCGAACTTTTCTTTTGCTTCCCCGTTTCTTTAGTTTTCAGTTTTCAGTCTCAAATCTCAAATCTCAAAGTCTCGCATTCCAAATCTCAAATCCTAAATCTCGAATCTCAAATCTTCATTCTCCACTTTTTCTCTTTGTGTCTTGGTGCCTTTGTGGCAAGAAATTCAGGTTGAAGGTGGCGGGAGATCCAAATGTGATTGCGGTCATGCCGAGTCGCTCCGTTCGGTGATCAAAACAGCCTCGATCTCACGATGGCCGACCGAGTGCTTCAGCAGCGCCAGCGGCAGCGGTATCGCCCGGTGCCGATTGATTTGCATGTGGCCTTCCTGCCAGCGCGCGCCCAGGCCTTTGGTCTGCCCGTCGGTTCGCTCGACCCGGATCGGCACGATATGTGGCCCGAGTCGAAGTTCCGTCGGGTCCGAGTCTTCCTCCGCAGCGAGCAATGGTTCCAGGACTTTGACCCAATCGGACTTGCCAAACTGCAAGTGCGAGCAGCGCGAACCGCGCAGCGGGTGCTTGGACTGAAGGTACACGTGCGCTCGCCAGTTGCCCGGCAGAGCCAGCACGCCGAAGTAGCGATTGTCGCCGAAGATGCGCCGATCGCGCTTCTTTTCCAGCTTTTCGGCCTTCCAGCCGGTGACTTCTTCGGTTTCGCGCGCGTACTTGCGGACCACCCGCGGGCTGGGCTGCTCCATCACGTAGGTCAGGTACGCGAGTAGAAACCGCAATCGTGCGGTCCTGCCGGCATGGCGCCGGAACCACTGATTGAGGTCCGCGAGATTCAAAATGCGCAGCACTTCCGTCACCGGTATGCCGAAACGCGCTTTGTGCAGATCGACCAGCACACAGCGATCGTCTCGGTCCACCAGGATGTTTTCCGGGTGCAGATCCGCCGGCACGAATCCCGCCCGGTGCAGTGACTCGAGAAACGCCGCCGCGCGAGTGACGATCGCGTTATCGATCGCCGGCGTTCGGCGCCCGGATGAATCGGCCTTGTCCAGCCAATACGCAGACAGCGACTGAGCATCTGGGATTTCTTCCGTCAGCAGTACACGAACACCCGTCTTGTCGCCGGCCCGGCTGCCGTAGGCGACCGGACGGACCACGCTGAGATCGTGCGCTTGTCCAAACTGCGCCGCTTCAAACTCGCGCTTTCCGGGCGGACCGAACAGTTTTTCTTTGAGTCGTGCCCATCCCACGGGCGGTCGAAACACCTTGGCCACCACGACCGGCTCCCCGATGGGCACACGCCAAACGCTCCGAAGCTCATTGTCTTTGAGCAGTTCCGCACCGGCGTGCCGCGTCAGGGATTCCCAGGGGATCTCGGCGGTTTCAGAGATCAGCGCCTGCCATTTCGGTGTGCAGGCCCAGCGCCAGGCCCCGGCATCTACCATGACCACGGGGTGGGTTGCGCGGGTTCGTTTTCGGGTCAATTTCATGTCTTCAGCCCCAAGCTGCATTTTACCGAACAATCAGGCATCGTCGAGATGCACCGGATTCCGATACTGACGGCGCAATGCGACGGGACCGCAAGCGAAACGCAAATCCCCTCTGCACTCCCTCAGACTGCGATCACCTCGGCCCGTGGCTTGCCGTTTAGCAGATGCTCCTGCATATCGGATCCCCGAACAATTGAGTGCCCGTCGAATTTACGACCCACCGTTGCCCCTCATTGCCGCTTCGCGTACGATCCCCACATTCCACAACAGGAGTGTGCCATATGCCCGAATTACTGTTCCACGGCGCCGCGCGCGAAGTCACTGGATCCATGCACATGGTCCGCGTCGATGACCGCTGGGTGGCGCTCGATTGCGGCCTGTTTCAGGGCAAGCGCCGCGAATCCGAAGCCAAGAACCGCGAATGGCCCATGCCGCCGGGCGAAATCAGCGCCGTGGTGCTGTCGCATGCCCACACCGACCACACCGCCCGGCTGCCCAAACTGGTCAAAGACGGCTTCGACGGGCCGATCTTTTGCACGCCCGCCACGCGCGACCTGTGCGCCATCATGCTGCCCGATTCCGCCTACATCCAGGAGGAAGACGTCGTTTACGTCAACAAGAAGCGCAAGCGAAAGAAGCTCCCGCCCATCGAAGCGCTGTACGAGCACGAAGACGCCGTGGCGGCGCTCAAGATGTTCCAGACGGTATCCTATGGCCGGCTGTTTCAAGTCGTGCCGGGCCTGCTGGCGGAGTATCAAGAGGCGGGCCACATGCTCGGCTCGGCGGGCGTGCGGCTGTACTTTGGCGAGCGAAACGATTCCGCGCCGACGCTGTACTTCACCGGCGACATCGGCCGGCCGGACAAGCCGATCCTGCGCGACCCGGCCCCGCTTCCCGAAGCCGATATTTTGATCTGCGAGAGCACCTACGGCGGCACGGTCAACGAGCGCGTGTACGACGGCAAAGAGAAGCTCACCCGCATCGTTCGGCGCACCTACGAGCGCGGCGG
>JADFJZ010000386.1 GCA_022565195.1 Planctomycetota bacterium
GTCCGGTGCGGCGTTCTCGTACAGCATTCCGAGCCGACCCGAAGCCTCGCCTACGCCCCGCAGAGATCGATCGACGATCTGCCCAACCAGACGCCGTTGCAGGAGAGCGAAGGCCGAGACGATCAAAGCAACCTCGCCTGGAGCGCCGCCGGATACGACCACAAACTCGAACGAGAAATGCTCGCCGCCATCGCCGAACGACAGGCTCGCACGGAGGGTCAAGAATAATCAGAGGACGGGAATGTTCGAACGATTTACAGACCGCGCCCACCAAACCATAGTGTTGGCCAATCACGAAGCTCATCGCCTCCGCCATGAGTTCATCGGGACTGAGCACCTACTTCTCGGGCTGATCAGGGAGGGGTCGGGCGTCGGCGCCTGTGTGCTCAAGAACCTGGACGTTGATCTGCGGAAGGTACGTCTGGAAGTCGAGAAGCTGGTCAAGAGCGGCCCCGAAATGGTCACCATGGGCAAGCTTCCGCAGACGCCGCGGGCCAAGAAGGTCATCGAGTACGCGATCGAGGAGGCCCGCAATCTCAATCACAACTATGTGGGCACGGAGCACTTGCTGCTGGGTCTGCTGCGCGAGCAGGACGGCGTGGCGGCCCAGGTGCTGATGAACCTGGGACTCAAGCTGGATGAGGTCCGCGAGGAAGTGCTGAACTTGCTCGGCGCCGGTGGGGCTGATCCGGATGAGCCGGTCGGCGCCGGTGCGTCGGATGCGAGTGTCGGAGGCGGCCCGTCGCGACGATCGAGCGGCAAGAGCAAGACGCCGGCGCTGGATTCCTTCGGTCGTGATTTGACCGAGATGGCCCGCCAGGACAAGCTCGACCCCGTGATCGGGCGCATGGACGAAATCGAGCGCGTGATCCAGGTGCTGTGCCGCCGGCAAAAGAACAACCCTGTTCTGCTGGGTGAGGCCGGCGTGGGCAAGACCGCCATCGTCGAGGGCTTGGCGCAGAAAATTGTGAACCATGAGCTGCCGGAGTTGCTCACCAACCGCCGACTGGTCGTGCTGGACCTGGCCATGATGGTGGCCGGCACCAAGTACCGAGGCCAGTTTGAAGAGCGAATCAAGGCAGTGATGAATGAAGTCCGCCGGGCCAAGAACATCATCCTGTTCATCGACGAACTACACACGCTGGTGGGTGCGGGCGGTGCGGAAGGGGCCATCGACGCCTCGAACGTGCTCAAGCCGGCACTGAGCCGCGGTGAAATCCAGTGCATCGGCGCGACCACGCTCGATGAATACCGCAAGTACATCGAAAAGGACGCCGCGCTGGAGCGACGATTCCAGCAGATCATGGTGAACGAGCCGTCCGAAGAACACACCCTGGAGATCCTCAAGGGCCTCCGCGATCGCTACGAAGCCCATCACCGCGTTCAGTTTACGGATGCGGCGCTGAGCGAGGCGGTCACGCTGTCAAGCCGCTACATCACCGGCCGCGTTCAGCCGGACAAGAGCATCGACGTCATCGACGAGGCCGGGGCGCGCATTCGCCTGCGGAACATGACCAAGCCGCTGAACCTCACTGAACTCGAGAAGGAAATCGAGCACTTGGTCATGGAGAAAGACGAGGCAGTCAAGAACGCGGACTACGAACGCGCCGCCGAGCTCCGCGACAAGGCTGAAACGCGCACGCGGGAGAAGGACGAAAAAGAGAAGGAATGGAAGAGTAATTCGAAGGAATTCGACGGTGTGGTGAGCGAGGATATTATTGCGGAGGTGGTCAGCAAGATGACCGGCGTGCCGCTGACGCGGCTGGAGAAAGACGAATCCGACCGCCTTTTGAATTTGGAAGACGAACTTTCCCTGAAGATCATCAGCCAGCAGGAAGCAATCAAGGCCGTCTCCCGCAGCGTGCGTCGCTCGCGCAGCGGGCTCAAGGATCCCAATCGACCGATGGGCTCGTTCATCTTCGTGGGTCCGTCCGGCGTGGGTAAGACTTATCTGGCCAAGTGCCTGGCAGAGTTCATGTTCGGCGATGCCGAATCGCTGATCGTCGTGGACATGTCCGAATACATGGAGAAACACAACGTCAGCCGTCTGGTCGGCGCGCCGCCGGGATACGTCGGCTACGAAGAAGGCGGCCAGCTCACCGAAAAGATTCGCCGCCGGCCTTACGCGGTGATTCTGCTGGATGAAATCGAGAAGGCCCACCATGATGTCTTCAACATCCTGCTCCAGATCATGGAGGAAGGCCGGCTGACGGACAACGTCGGGCGCAAGATCGACTTCAGGAACACCATCCTGATTATGACCAGCAACATCGGCGCTCACCGCATCACGCATCAAGACTCGTTCGGTTTCGGGAAGCGCGATGAGTTGCTCAATTACGAGAAAATGAAAGAAGTGCTCAAGATCGAACTCGATCAGTACTTCCGGCCTGAGTTCCTGAACCGCGTCGATGAAGTCGTCGTTTTCCACAAGCTGGTGCATGAGGATCTGCTGAAGATCGTCGATCTCGAGACCGAGAAGGTCATTAAGCGGATGAAGGAGAAGGGCATCACCCTGGAACTGTCCCAGGAAGCCAAGGATTTGCTGGTCGAAAAAGGTACGGACGAGAAATTCGGAGCGCGCCCGCTGCGTCGAGCCATTGAGCAGCGTGTGGAAGATCCGCTGTCCGAAGACATCCTCAGAGGCGCGCACAAGGGCAAGGACCGCATCGTCGTCTCCGTCCGGGAGAACTCCGAGGGTGAGAAGGAGCTGTTCTTCGAGGCCTTCGCCAGTGGTGGTGGGAAAGAAGAAGC
>JADFJZ010000387.1 GCA_022565195.1 Planctomycetota bacterium
ACGGCAAGCGGCGGCAGTTGGGCGTGCATCGCAAGGGCGCCACGCGCGCGTTCCCGCCGGGCCATCACGAGTTGCCGGACCGCTACAAATCCATCGGGCAGCCGGTGCTGGTGCCGGGCGACATGGGGCGGTTCAGCTATGTGCTGGTCGGCCTGCCGGGCGCGATGGAGCACACCTTCGGCAGCAGTTGCCACGGCGCAGGCCGGCGCATGTCGCGCGGCGCTGCCATCCGCGCCAGCAAAGGACGCTCGATCCACCGCGAACTGCTCGACCGCGGCGTCTTCGCCCGCGCCCGAGGACGCACCGCTCTCGAAGAAGAGCAACCCGACGCATACAAAGACGTGAATCAAGTAGTTGATGTTCTGCACAACGCGCAAATTTCCCAAAAAGTCGCCCGACTCCGACCGATCGGTGTTATAAAAGGTTGAGTATCACGAGGAACCCAGATGATGAAGTCCTCCGTTGCAAACCCTTGAGTAGTCGATAAAGTAGACTGGAGTACTCGATGATAAGACGCAAGCTGCCAATCGATGTGCCTCGTCAGCGTATCGCGGAGTTCTGCAGGCGGCATCACATTCGCACGCTGTCGCTGTTCGGTTCGGTGCTGCGCGAGGACTTCGCGCCGTCCAGCGATGTCGATGTGCTGGTTGAATTTGAGGAAGGTTGCACCCCCGGTTTGGCATTCTTCACGATGGAAATGGAGTTAGCTGAGTTACTCGGGAGGCCCGTGGACCTGAACACACCCGAATGTCTCAGCCGCCACTTCCGGGACGAAGTGTTGGCCGAAGCGGAGTCCGTGTATGACGCGGCATGATGACACAGTGACAACGAGGCAGATGCTGGATCATGCCCGCGAGCTGGCTGAGGTGACAGCCGGCAGGACCGAATCCGACTTGGCCAACGACCGTGTTCTGTACTTGGCTGCGCTCCAGCTCTTGCAAATCGTGGGCGAAGCCGCCAATCGATTGTCCGCGGAGTTCATCGGCGCACATGCGGCCATGCCATGGGCCGAGATCATCGCTCTGCGTAATCGATTGATTCATGGCTACAACGACATCCATTCGGGTATCATCTGGAGGGTGATTACCGACGACATTCCCACATTGATTGCCTCGCTCGAGGAATTCGCAGACGAAGAGAGATCGTGAGCGCCTCCCCAACTCAGTTCCTACCCCGCAGGTTTGATCGTCTGTTTCGCCATACGACGGCCGGCCACACAGCGGTCGGCGTCCATGAAACTTCTCAGAAAACGAACAGCACGGCATATGCGGGGTAATTGAGCCGCCGCTCGCTTTTCTGTTCCCTGTTCCCTATTCCCTGTTCCCTCCTTTCTCTTTTCTCTTTCCCATTCTCCATTTTCTGTTCCGCCGCGTACCCATTGCGCGTATAGTACGCCCTGTCCTTCGCCCGGCGCGGTCTTCGGGCGGAAGACGGGGTCTTGTCTGTCGGAGAACGAGTGATGCGTGAGTTTACGCCGCTTGCTGTCGTGCTTGGGATCATCATCGGCGCCGTGTTCGGCGCCGCCAATGCCCTGATCGGGCTCAAGACCGGCATCGTGGTCGGCGCTTCCATCCCCGCAGCCGTTATCTCCATGGGCATCCTGCGCGGCATCCTCAAGCGCGGCACCATCCTCGAAAACAACATGGTGCAGACCATCGCCTCCGCGGGCGAGAGTATGGCGGCGGGCATGATCTTCACGATTCCCGCGCTGTACATCTTCGGTTTCGATCCCAAGCTGGGCGAAATGGTCATCTGGGGCTGCATCGGCGGGCTGCTCGGCGTGCTGTTCATGGTGCCGTTGCGACGCGTGCTGATTGTTCGCGAGCACAACAAGCTGCCCTATCCCGAAGGTGTGGCCTGTGCCGAGGTGCTCGAATCGGGCGACCGCGGCGGCAGCGGCGCCCGCACGGTGTTCTGGGGCCTGGGCGTGGGCGCGTTCTACGAAGTGTTCCGCAGTCTCGGATTCTGGCCGGGAAAGGCCATGGTCGCAGTTCCCAGGCTGAGTTCCGCTGCCTCGTTGGATGCTTCGCCCGCGCTGCTGGGCATCGGGTACATCCTGGGCGTGCGGATTGCGGGCTACATGCTCAGCGGGGCTGTGCTGGGCTGGTTCGTGATCATTCCCGCGATCGGCTTCTTCGGCGCGCAGGCCAGCGAGCCGATCTTCCCCTCCACCGACAAACTCATCAGCGCCATGAGCCCGGACGAAATCTGGAGTTCGTACCTGCGTTATATCGGCGCCGGTGCCGTGATCTTCGGCGGGCTGGTGTCGCTGATCAAGAGCACGCCGATCATTGCGTCGTCGCTGTGGAGCGTCGGCTCCGGCGTCCTGTCCCGATCGGGCCGCAATGTCGATCGAACCGACCGCGACTTGCCTCTGCCGCTGTTGGCGCTGCTGCTCGCGGGCCTGGGCTATGCAATGTTCCAGTTCGAGGAGGTGCGTGTCGGCGCGGCCGGCGCCATCGCCGTGCTGGTGTTCGCGTTCTTCTTCGTGACGGTGTCGTCGCGGCTGGCGGGCCTGGTCGGCAATTCGTCCAACCCGGCCTCGGGAATGACCATCGCCACGCTGCTGGGCACGGCGCTGTTCTTTACCTATGGATTGCAGATGACCGGCGATGACGCGCGATTTGCGTGCATCTCCGTCGGCGCGCTGGTCTGCGTGGCCATCTGCATTGCCGGCGATTGCTCGCAGGATCTCAAGACCGGCTATCTCGTGCGGGCCACGCCCTGGAAGCAGCAGGTCGGTG
>JADFJZ010000388.1 GCA_022565195.1 Planctomycetota bacterium
TCTTTTGTAATTTGGGCGCTTGCTGAGGATCGTCGCGGCGCGATGCGAGATAGTCACGCGCCATTTGCCCGACATCATAGTTTCGGCGCTGCATGCGGTCGATCGTGCCCTGCCGCGCATCGGCACCGGCCAGCGCTCGGTACCATGCCTCAGCCATGATCTTCATGCCGCGCTCGTTCGGGTGAATTCCGTCTTCGGTGAATGCGTCGGGGTACTCGCCAACGGTCAGCGACCACACGTCCGGCCCCTCCGATATGAAATCATGTCCGCGGCTCAGCAGCTCTTTGAGCGCGAAGCGCTCGTTGCCGACCTGCGGCTCGTAGCCTTGCTTGTAAATATGTGTGGCCATGAAAACTCTCTCGACGCCTTGATCGTGCAGGCGCGTGGCGAGGGTCTCCAGCGCGTCGGCGCCGATGCGAATGCCTTCGACATCATCGATCGAAGCAACCGGGCCAAGCCGCGACCGGGTAAGTTGCAGGGACTGCTGGCACAGCGCCACGGTCGGGGCCGGTGCGCCGACCCGCAGGCGAGCGTTCGGCCCGAAATAGTCGCGTAGCATCGCCCCAATAGTCCGCTCATAGGCTTCCGAACCCTGGGCCGCGATCCACGGATTGACCGGCGAACCACCCACCACCGCATTCAGCACGTGATATATGTGCCGGCCTCGGGAATGTTCGTCGAGCATGTCTTGCAGCATCGTCGGCCAGGCGAAGGAGGTCGAGTAGCCAACGACCACGAAAGACTTCTCGCGCCCATCGAGCAGCGGTCCGCCGGCGGCCGTCGTACCCGTTCCCAGATCCAAGCCACGTTGGCGGGGCACTCGTCCGCCTCGCGGCGGATCCGCGTGCGCATTCGCGTCCGGTGGTACCACTGGAGTCGCCTCGCCGACACCGCTGCGCGAACCCTCAGGCAGGCGTTCGCCGTTGGAGTTCAACTCACCAAATGGACCATTGTACCGGCCCGTGATTTTGTCGCCCTGGACGGTGCCTTCATACGCCATGTCCTGACCGCGACCGACGGAGCGCTTGAAACTGAGTTTCCGGCCGTCGAACTCGAGGCCGCTCAACTCCATCTCGTGCCCCATGCTGACCCACTTGCCGGTCAGCGCGCCATTTTCTTCCGAGATCGTCATCGTGGCGTCGATCATCTGGCCGCTGAACTCGGTCTTCATGTTCCACTCGCCGATGATGGCGGCCACATTCTTCGACAGCTTGCGCGACGGGCGCGCGGGCGGTTCCTCAGCCTCACGCTGGTCATCGTCACTGCCCCACAGATTCAAGCCGCCTCGGTTTCGCCTGCCGCCGTCGCGTTCATCACGCTGGCGTGCGCCTCGTTCGCGCCCACCACGCTGGCGTGCGTCACGCTGGCGTGCGTCACGCTGGCGTGTGCCACGCTGGCGTGTGCCACGCTGGCCCCAGGATCTTTCCGGTTCCGGATTCGCTTCCGCGTATTGCTGGGCGAAAGACAGATCCGGCTCTTTGCCCGTACTCCGATACTCCGCCAACCACGCCTGGGCTTGATTCAGCGCGGGCACAAACCCAAACGGACCGCGCTTGCCCGCCACGCCCAGCGTCCCGTCCTTGCGAATCAGGAAGATCCGATCCGGGTGGGCCTTGTAGGCTTCGTTGGCCACATTGTCCATGCCGTCGATCAGGCACGGGAGGGTCAGACTCTCGTCTTTGAACAGCTTCTCAGCCGCCGCGCAGCGCTGTCCGTAGTTCTTGTGTTCGAGCAGACCCAGGTCCTTCGCATAACCGACCGCCCAGTTGCTGTCGGCCGCATGGGCCTCGCGGATGTACACCAGCCGGAACTCCACGAGGTCGCGGTAGTCCTCATACATCTTCTGCATTTCGCCAACCTGGCGAAGGAAGGGCGGTCACGTATAGCTGCCGAAGAACAGAAGCACGGGCTTCTTGCCTTTGAAGCTCGCCAAATCGGTCTCGCTCTTGCCGTCGAGCGATTTGATCGTGAAGACGGGGGCCACGTCGCCGACCTTGGGCGCCCCATCGTCGCGCATCATCCGCTCGCGCATGCGCTCTCGCCGACTGCGGCGCTCCTCATTATCCTCGTCTTGAGCGGCCGCCTGCCCAGCCACCATTGCCAGCAGCAGCGACGGCATCAGCATGAGTTTCCATTGTTTCATGGCGCAATATCTCCTCGATTTGATCCCGGATCGGACATTCGCTCCAAAGGCCTGCGCCCCACCTAAGCGGGGCTTTGTGGCCGTCAGGATACCCAATCCCGCTGCCGAAAGCAAGAAAACGCATCGTCCAGCACTCAGCACTCAGCACTTCTTCACGGTCCCCAGTTGCCGAGGAGGAAGGCCAGGTCGAACGGGCCGACGGTGCAGTCGTGGTCGAAGTCCGCCAGGCAGGTGGGGGGATCGCCCGGCGTACACGGCTCGGGGCACGGGCCCCAGTTGCCCAGCAGCAAGGCCAAGTCAAACGCGTCCACCTCGCCGTCGCAGTCCACGTCCCCAGGTGTCAGAGGCGGCACGTCCAACGCACGCAGGAAAACGTCGTCATAACCGTTTGTGTCGCCGGGAACCATGTTCGTGGCACTGCTATTGAACACTATATATGTGCCGTCCGGCGAGATTGAAGGTGTGATTGACCACCCGTTCCCCCACTCTCCATCGATCGTGGTGCTGGCCATCACAGTGATGCCGGTCAAACGGTCGTGGGCGTAGACATCACCTTCGCCGCTGGCCCCGCCGGGAACCAGGTCGGTGGCATG
>JADFJZ010000389.1 GCA_022565195.1 Planctomycetota bacterium
AATGAACCCGGTGGCGGGTTCAAGACGCACAAGTATATGGCCCGCCGCGAACGTGTCAACAACACGACGCGGTTACCGGCTCCTCACTGGGTCGGGCAGGTCCATGATGCCCTCCTGGCCCCACTGCCATCGGGAATCCCCCGTCCAGCGGGCGGCCGCCAACATGCCCGCGAACTCGCACGTGCCCAGCAGTAAGCTCTCGTCGCTGCACACTTGCACGTTCTCGCCGAGGACGATCGCCGGGATGTCCTGGGCGGCCTTCCAATCGTCTTCGAATTCGGGCTGGTTGCGGAAATCCGCGTCACGCCGCAGGCGCTGCTCGAAGCGGAGCCGCCAGAGGCTCTTCTCGATTTCCCGCGTCTTGTTCAGCAGCGACGTGGGGCAATGGACGCATTGGCCCGTGGGCAGGTTCTTGAAGTCGAGCGGATTCTGTGGGTCGGTGGCATAAAAGTACCAGCACAGCAAGCAGAACTGCCCCCACACTTCACGCGTGCGGATCAGGAGGGCGGTGTCGTCGTAGGCGGCGATGGCATCGCGCGGGATTAATGTTTCACGGAAGCGTGTTACGCCTCCCGGCGGCGGGACGTGGATGCCCTCCGTGACGCCCGCCAGCGCCGGCCGTTTGCCGCAGGCGACGTTGAGCTGCACCAGGTTGGCCTGCACCGCCACCGCCATCGCCGCCGCATCCGCCGGCGGGCGGGGTTCCAATGCGTTCAATTGTTGGGGTTCAGCCACCAGGTGCTCTCGAAGTCTGTTGCGCCTACAGGTTCAAAACGTTCATCAAAGTCATGAACACGTACGTGCCCAAGACTATGAATAGGTAAACAAGGGGAATCGATGCCACCGCCAGCCAGCGCGGCCGATTCCGCACGAGCAGCATAACCGCAAGGATCAGCCACCACCAATAAGTGATGATCGTGACGCCTACGGAGGTCCTTGGTAATGGGAATCCGCCCGACGGCTCAATCAGCGGGATGTAGAAGTTTGCATCGAAGAAACCGGCGTACGGCGGCGCGTCGACGATGGCCCAACTCGCTACAAAACACGTCGAATACAATGAAAGGATCAACCACATTCGGAAGCGCGAAGACCATCGTGTCCGACGGCGAAGCCGATCGTAGTGCAGCGTTGAGAAGCAGAGCGACTGGCACAAGGCCACCGCCGCTATAGCGACGCCGAAAACGCTGAAATAGAGCGCAAACGCGTTGAAGTCGTTGGACAAAGCAGCTCCCACCGCAGCGAGGAGAATCGCGAAGCTGACCAGGGCCGTCCACAGGGCGGGCATCAGTGATTCGTCGTGTCGCAGTTGTTTCGCGAAGCGCCACGGCGCGAAGAGCATCAAGAGGACGGTTGCAATAGTCGCATCGACCCGCCGCCAGCCGCGGGCGCGGTGCGCCGGCGTGCCGGGTCGCCGGCCTTCTTCATCCAGCGCCGCCAGCGCCCAATCAATCTGCCAGCCGCACTCCGGACAAATATCGCTGGTCAGCCCTGTCAGGTTGTATTCACATTGAATGCAGAACGGCGCAGAAGCCTGCTCGTCGGCCATGAACACACGATCCCTCGCAGGCCGGCAGCCGTCAAGTCGCGGCTGGGTAGCATTACCCGCGCCGAGGCGTGTTTGGTGAGTATTGCCCAATTCGCAAATCACGCGGCGAGGGTCGCTTGGCACGCAAAAAGTCACAAGTTATTGGATGACAAGGCAATACATCGATCGGCACGGGCTGCTCTTTCCGGCTCGAGTCCAACGGCACGGCGTCTGCTCAAGGCTTTTCGTTCCGGGCACGAAAGCGGCCTGGTTGGGAAGGCGATCGAGGGTGCTGCGTGGCACCGCAAGCGTGGTCGCGGAAGTTTAGGGTGGCTTGGCACGAGGAGATCGAAAATGAATAAGGCATTGTTGAAATGGGTTGCGGGTCTGGTCAGCGTACGCGGAGTGATGTGTGTGCTGTTTCTGAGTGGTGTGTCGCTGGCGGGTTGCGGCCCGTTTGACGACGATCTGGTTGACGGAGAAGAGGTCGAACAAGTCGATCCCGTTCTGGAGGAGGAAGATGAACTCGAGGAGGATCTGGATGAGGAGGAAGACGGAGACCTCGAGGACGACGCCGAGGAAGTAGAGGAAGATCTCAATCAGGATCCCATCGCGGACGCCGGCGATGACCAGGACGTTGCGGGCCGGACGATCGTTCAACTCGATTGCACCGCCAGCAGCGATCCCGATGGTGATGATCTGAGTCACAGTTGGACTCAGCTTTCCGGCCCGCCCGTGGCGCTCGCCGGTGCTTCGACCACGACGCCGACTTTCGAGGCGCCCAATGAGGACGCCGAACTGGAGTTCGAGGTCACTGTCGATGACGGCAGGGGCGGTTCGGATTCCGACAGCGTGAGTGTCTTTGTAACGGCGAAGCGGGCTCGGCTGTACATCGCTAACATCAGCGGCCATAGCGTGACCAGCTACGAGGATCCCGCCCTGGTGAACGGCAACTTACCCCCGGATACGAATTTGCAGGGCGCTCAGACGCTGCTGCTCTCGCCTGCGGATATCATCGTGACGGCCGAGGGCACGCTGATCGCCAGTAACTTCGCCGGCAATGCCCTGACCAGCTACGAGGACGCGCCGACGACCAATGGCAACTTCGCACCGGACGGCAACGTGGCGGGAGCGGCTACCGAATTGGCCGGTCCGGCATCGCTGGCGGTCAACAAGGCACAGGATCTGGCGTTCGTGGCCA
>JADFJZ010000390.1 GCA_022565195.1 Planctomycetota bacterium
CCAGAGCTCCAGGTACCAGAGAACGGGTAGATCGAATGCCACGGCATCTTCGCCGCCGCGTGTGAATCTACGGTCCAAGAAAAGAGTGCAATCCGCGCCCCCGGGATCTGACTGGGAAGCTGCCAGGGATGCCGACAGAGAAGCCGACAACTGGCGCGCCAGGTCCGACCCATTACGGGATAGGGCGATCACCGCGGTATTTGTTGTCATCGGCCGGGACCCATTACGGTCCGTTAGTCCCGCGGGGAAACCGGGGCGGCATCCTGTTTGGCGGACTTGGCCGCGCGGGTGCCGCTGCGGGCGCCGAACTGGAAGACTTGCTCGGCCCCGACTGCATCGGCGATCCGCCGAACCACGGTCGCGTGGGAGAGCGATTCGCCCCGGTACTCGTCGCGCCGGTCGGTGTGGGCGTCGAACACGACGAGGCACTGGTCAGGCGACCGCTTCAGGGTTTCCTCGAACAGCGGCAGCGTAATAAGGTGCTCGCCTCCCAGGGCGAGGAACCGCGCGGGGCGGGCGCCGAGCAATTCATCGAATTGGGCAGCACTGATCCCAACATCAAAAGCCCATTTCCTTTGGCGCTCACGCTGAGCAACCGCGGAGGTGGGATGGTCTCCGCGCGGCTGAGGGACCACTATGAAACAATCAGGAAAGAACAGTTTTATCCAATCATCGCGTCGGTCAAACTAAAAGATGAGACGCTGCTGTACTCATTCGTCACCGAGAGCATCAATCTGAGGCGGGGCGAGGAAAGCTTTCAGCTCGACCAACTGTATTGGCACGCCAAACGCGAGACCATCGACGGGACTGAACGCGCGGTATTCTGGATCGAGTTCTTCCGGGTCTCACCCGCTGGCGGGCGCCAGGGCGAGGAGCAGCCCATCGGCCGGCTGACCAAGACCTACATTCTCTGGGCGCCGTCGGGCGAGCAGGCCCCCGATGCGCTCGAGGTGGTGCTCCGTTATGAGAATCTCGACGACGAGCCTGCGGAGGTCATCATCACTCAGTTGGGCCCGACCGGCGTGCCGCGCGAGGGATTGCGAACGCCCGACGGGTCCGTCGTATCGCGCATCGACTATCGTCGCGTCACGGTCGGCTTCGACATCGGCGGGCAGATCGACATTGAGTCACTTCAAAACAGCGAGATTGAGAGGGGCTCCGGCAAACCTCTTCTTCACAGCGACCAATCGAAGGCCGGCTTTGCGTGGTGTGGGCTGACGAACCGCTTCTTCGCTGTCGCGGTGGCGCTGAATAAGGGCACGGGCGGGTCGCCGTCGTCCTGGACGGCGCAGGCCGTCCGGCTGTCCAAAGAAGACGGCCAAACCGAGGATCTCAGCTTTCGGCTGATCAATTCGGCGGTTCGCGTGCCGGTTCAGGGCAGCACCACGTTCTCATTCGACTGCTATCTCGGATCCAAATCAAGAGAAGTGTTCGAAGGCAACCCCCTCTATCTTTCGCGCAACTATATGCAGTTGCTTCAAGTGGATTATTACTGCTGCCAATGGGCGCCGTTCGTCAATTCGATGGTTTGGCTGCTCAAGGTCTGCCACGACTACGTGCCGCCTTACAACTACGGGATGGCCATCATCTTCCTGGTGATCATCGTTCGAACCTGCCTCCATCCCCTGACCAAGAAGAGCCAGATCGGCATGGCCCGCATGGCGGGACAAATGGCTACTTTGCAGCCGAAGATGGAGGAACTCCGCAAGAAATACGCAAATGACAAGACTCGGCTGAACCAGGAGACCATGAAGCTCTATCAGCAGGAAGGCGTCAACCCGGCGGGGCAGATGCTCTCGTGCCTGCCCATGATGTGCCAGATGCCGATCTGGGCCGGCCTGTTCGGCGCCTTGAATTCGACCGTGGCCATGCGCCATGAGCCGTTTTTCTGGTGGATCAACGATCTGACTGTTCCCGATGCGCTGTTCTTTTTCGATCATCCGTTCGATATTCCATTGATCGGCACCGTAGCCTCTTTCAATCTCCTGCCGCTGCTGTTGGGCATCAGCATGTGGCTGCAACAAAAGTTCATGCCCAAGCCGGCCGCCGCCGCCAAAGCGACCGGCAAGGGTGCCGACCAAATGGCCCAGCAGCGCATGATGATGTATGTCATGAGCGCGATGATGATCTTGTTTTTCTACAACGCCCCTTCGGGCTTGACGCTGTACATCATGGCCAGCAATTTCTTCGGTTTGGTCGAGCAGCACCGCATCCGCAAGCACCTCCGCGAGGAAGAGGAGCGCGGCGGCCCGGCCGGCCGCAAGCCCGGCGGCCCCGACAAGCCCGCGGGCGGCAGATCCTTCAAGAAGCCCAAGTTTCTCGCGAAATTGGAGAAACTGGCGGACGACGCGAAGAGGAAGTAGGGAATAGGGAACAGGGAATAGGGACCGGGAGTTCACTTGATATGCGTGGAGCCGTCGGAGCTATCGCGGACTATAAAGATCTAATTGTGTGGCAGAAAGCGTTTCGGCTTTGCAAGCTTGTCTTTGCTTTGGCTTCCCGCTTGCCGAGCGAAGATAGGTATGGATTAGGCCATCAACTGCGGAAAACGAGTGTTTCGATACCGTCCAACATTGCCGAGGGAAATGGACGAGGGACCAGAAAAGACTACATCAGATTCCTCTGGATCGCTCGTGGGTCCGCATGCGAACTTGACACACAATTACTGTTGATGCGCGAAATCGTCAACCACCGTTACGCCTGCCGCAATTCCTCCTACCTG
>JADFJZ010000011.1 GCA_022565195.1 Planctomycetota bacterium
AATGGACCGACCCACCCAAGCAAGTCTGGGACGCCCTGGCTTCGCATCCGCGGTTCAAGCTTTTCAAGGATGTGCCGGGTAAGGACTTGGCGGTTTCCACGCGGATCTTTTCGCGTAATGCCTGCCGGCGCATTCTCCGCGAGGCCTTCGCCTACGCCGGGAAGTTTGGCTACAAATCCGTTACCGTTTGCGAGAAGCCAAACGTGATTCGTGAAACCTCCGGCATGATGCGGGCGGCAGCGAGGCAAGCCGCCAAGGACTATCCCGAGATACCTCTTTGGGAAACCAACATCGACGCTCAGATGATGTGGCTCACCAAAAACCCGGAGGACTACGGCGTTCTGGTCTCCGGCAACATGTTCGGGGACATTGTTTCGGACGGATTCGCCGGATTGGTGGGCGGCCTGGGCTTTGCGTGCAGCGCCAACATCGGGCGCGAAGTAGCCGTCTTCGAGCCCACACATGGTTCGGCGCCGAAGTATGAGAAGCTTGATCCGCCCATCGTCAATCCGATCGCTATGATCCTGTCGGCCTGCATGATGCTCGACCACCTCGGCGAAACCGACAAAGCCGAACGAATCCGCACCGCGGTCGGCGCGGTCGTCGCCGAAGGCAAGACCCGCACCTACGATATGATGCGGCTGACGGGCGGGCCGGACGTCTTCGAGAAAGGCGCGGCCACCACGAAGCAGATGACCGACGCAATCCTCACAAAGGTCGCGTAGGCAGGATCAAGCAGTCAGTAAACCGAGGATTATCCGGTGGGACAGACGCTCGTCGAGAAGATTGCACAACGGTTCGCCGTCGGAGTGCCGGAAGGGCACACTGTCCGCAGTGGTGACTTCCTCTCCATTCGGCCGGCGCACGTCATGACGCATGACAACACCGCCGCCGTGATACCCAAGTTCGAAAAGATGGGAGCCACGGAGATATCCGATCCGGCCCAACCCGTCTTCACGCTCGACCACGACATTCAAAACACCGCTCCGGAGAATCTGGGAAAGTATGCCAAGATCGAAGCCTTTGCCAAGAAGGAGGGCGTCGCATTCTATCCGGCCGGCCGAGGCATCGGACACCAGATCATGGTTGAAGAGGGTTATGTGTTGCCCGGTTCTTTGGTCGTGGCGTCCGACTCGCATTCCAATCTATATGGGGCTCTGGGTGCGCTGGGCACGCCGGTAGTCCGCACCGACGCCGCCGCTATCTGGGCCACCGGGCGGACATGGTGGCAGGTGCCGGATGTCGCGCGCGTGTGTTTCAGCGGTGAGTTGCAGGCGGGGGTTGTCGGCAAGGACGTGATCATCGCGCTGTGCGGCGTGTTCAACAAAGACGAAGTGCTCAATTGCTGCGTCGAGTTCACCGGCCCCGGTGTGGCCGGCTTGAGCATGGAAGAGCGGCTGACCATCAGCAACATGACTACCGAATGGGGCGCGCTGGCGGGCGTGTTTCCGTACGATGAAGTCACTCGGCAATACTTGTTGGCCCGTGCGGAGCATTTCGAGGAGCGCGGCGACCAAGCTCCGCGCATCACGGCCGAGTTGGTTCGGAAACTGGATGCCGACGCCCTGCAAGCCGATGACGACGCATTGTATGCCAAGGAGTTGGAGTTTGATCTTGCGGCCGTCACGCCTTTCATCTCCGGGCCCAATACGGTCAAGACCATCACGGCACTGCCCGAACTGGAAGAAAAGGACATCCGCATCGACAAAGCATACTTGATGAGCTGCGTCAACGCCCGTGTACAGGACTTTGAAGCCGCGGCCAAGGTTGTTCGCGGACAGCGCGTGGCGGACCATGTGGAGTTCTATATCGCCGCCGCATCGGACGAGGTCGAACGCGAAGTGAAGCAGCGCGGATTGTGGAAGACGTTGCTCGACGCAGGCGCGATCGAGCTTCCGCCCGGCTGCGGGGCGTGCATCGGGCTTGGTCGCGGCACGCTCGAAGCGGGCGAAGTCGGTATTTCCGCCACCAATCGCAACTTCAAAGGCCGAATGGGCTCGCGCGAAGCATTTGTGTACCTGTCCAGCCCGGCCGTGGTCGCAGCGTCGGCCATCGCCGGTAGGATTACCTCTCCCCACTCGCTTGATGACAAAGAGCCGCGGGCGGAACCTGTCCCGATGGGATCGGGAGCCCGCGCGGACGCAAGAGAAGTGGCCGCAGCCCTCCAGCGTGGTGCTTCCTGCCGCGTCAACAAGCGCCCGCCTGCGGTCGCTGCGGCCCTGCAAATCCTACCCGGCTTTCCAAAGCAGATCGAAGGCGAACTGCTGCTCGTGCCACAGGACAACCTTAACACCGACGGCATTTACAGCAAGGACTATACATACAAGGAAGGCATGACGCCGGAGCAAATGGCCGCCGTGGCCATGGAGAATTACGACCCGAATTTTCAGAAAATCGCCAAGGAGGGTGACATCCTGGTCGGCGGGTACAATTTCGGCAGCGGCTCTTCTCGCGAGCAGGCCGCCACGGCGCTCAAGTACCGCGGCATCGCCATGATCATCGCCGGCTCGTTCAGCCAGACCTACAAACGCAACGCCTTCAACAACGGCTACATTTGCATCGAGTGCCCGGAACTGGTCGATGATTTGAAGGCAGCCCACGCAGATGATTCGTCGGCGACCATCCGCGTTGGCGGCGTTGGCACAGTTAATTTCTCAGAATCCCAGATCGAATTCAGAGGCACGCAATATGGATTCTCACCTCTTGGCGAAATCGCCCAAGAGTTGGTGGTCAAGGGCGGTTTCGAGGCGGTGATTGGAGCGCAATTGAGGACTGATGACTGATTACTCTATGCAGGAACCAGAACCATGCGTGAAGACATCAAGGCCCTGTTCCCGGAACTCGAACAGATCGCAGACGCCAGCCTCCGCGAGAAGGTGATCGACGTGTGGGTCGATTCGTTGACCACCGGCGGATGGACTGTTGAGGAATTGAAACATGTTCCGTTCACGCTGCTGGCAGGCGATATTGACATTCGTTTTCTTGAACACGTGCGGACCTGCGCACGGATGTCGATCGCGATCCATGACGTGCTTAAAGATGCCTACGGCGAGCGCATGCCCTTGCATAAGGACCATTTGATCGCCGGAGCGCTGTTGGCGGACGTCGGCAAGCCGATCGAATACGTCAAAGGCCCGGACGGCACACCGGCCAAGGGCCGTCGCGGCGATATGCTGCGGCACCCATTCAGCGGCGTAGGCATGTGCTGGAAACACGGTCTGCCGGACGAAGTGATGCACATGGTCGCGACGCACTCCAAGGAAGGTGATCACGTGCAGCGAACGCTCGAATCGATCATATTCCATCATGCGGACTTTGTGGATTTCGATATTGCTTGTGCGTTGGGTAAGATGGGAAGGAAGTAGAGACATCGTCCGTCGTTTGCTCGTACAACTTGAATAGAAACCCGAATCTCGTTCGGAAAAGCTGCTAAACGGCAAGCCACGGGTGGGTCTCTCAATGTGACTTCGTCGTTTAGCAGACGCTGCGATTTGTGCTGTCCGTCAGGAATCAATAGCGGGCATCGCATCGCTGAATGTTCTCAGGAGTTCTGGAATGTCGACGATTACCGAGACAATCGCGCGTTGGGCGTGCGATTTGAAATATGAAGACTTGACTGCCGAGTCCATCGACGCCGCCAAGCGTTTCTTGTACGACACGATCGGCTGTGCGCTGGGCGGGTATCAAGTGCATGACTGCGAGATGTTTCTCGAACATTATCGTGACCTTGGCCAGCCGGGGCCTTGTACGGTGATTGGCGCGGGTGACAAAATGAACGTCGTCGCCGCGTCCATGCTCAACGCCTTGATGGTTCGGGCGATGGACTATAACGATATCTATTGGAAGCAGGACCCGTCGCACCCGTCTGACTTGCTCAGCGCCCCGTTGGCCATCGCGGAGTGGAAGAAGATGACCGGCAAGGATTTGCTCGTCGGCATCGTCCTCGGCTACGACATCACCATGCGGCTGTGCCACATTGCCACGCCGGGCATCCGCGAGCGCGGCTGGCACCATGCGACGCTGATGGCCTATGCCACGCCAGTGGTGGCGGGGCGGATGCTTGGGCTATCTGCCGAGCAAATGCAACACGCCATCGGCATCGCCAGTTGCCATGGCTTCACGCTCGGCTGTGCGGTGGCGGGCAAGCTGACCAAGATGAAGAACACCGTCAGCCCGATGGCCACCCGCGACGGCGTCGAGGCAGCGCTGCTGGCGTTGAAGGGCTACACCGGCCCCGAAGGCGTCATCGAGGGCAAAGAAGGCATGGAGCACTGCCTCGGCGAAGGCTGGGACTACAGTTGGATCACCGACAACCTCGGCGACCGCTTCATGATTACGGATTGCGGCATGAAGAGCTTCCCGATCGAAGCCCTGATGCACTCGCCGGTCTCCGCCACGCTGCACTTGGTCAAGGAGCACAGCCTCACGCCGGAGAACATCAAGGAAATCCGAATCGACTCGATCGCCCGCGCGGCCGACATCCTGTCCGACCCTGCCAAGTACAAGCCCGAGAGCAAAGAGTCAGCCGACCACAGTCTGCCGTATTGCATCGCGGCGGCGGTGACCGACGGCATGGTCACGCCGAAGCAATTCAAGGACGATCGCTTGTGGGACGAGCGCCTGCGGGCCCAAATGGCCAAGGTCAAGGTCGTCGCCAACGAGGAGTTCGAGCGGGCCTTCCCCGCCAAGCAATGTACGCGTGTGACGATCACCACGACCGACGGCAAGCAAGTGACGCACGCGCTCGACGTGCCCAAGGGCGACCCCCGCGACCCCATGACGCCCGACGAACTGCAAGTCAAATTTGACGCCCTCGCCGAGCCGGTCATGTCCGATAAGCGCCGTGCGGAATTGAAGGATTGCATATTCTCTTTGGAATCGCTCGACGATGTCAGTAGATTGATGGCACTGACTGTCGCTGACAAATGAGCTGAGTGGTAATGCAATCCAACCCTAACACTGCCGAGGCCGGGCGCCGTGGCGAAGACGTGCGCAGCGATTGCTGGGTGCGGATTGCGCCGACGGATTCCGGCGGGATCGAGCTTGATCTGAAGAGCAAGGTCGAGTCGATGTACGGTGACTCGATTCGCGCGCTCGTGGCGGATGAGTTGGCGGCGCTGGGCGTGGGCAATGCCAAGGTCGAGATTGAGGACGCCGGAGCTTTGCCGTTTGTGCTCATGGCGCGACTGGAATGTGCAGTGCGGCGACTCGGTGTGAATGTTGGCGACGGTTATGTGCCGGATTTCGCAGCAGGGACGGAGTATGAAACTGAGCGTGAGCGTTTTCGGCGCTCGCGGCTGTACTTGCCGGGCAACGAGCCGAAGTTCATGCTCAACGCCGGTTTGCACGGGCCGGACGGCGTGATTCTCGATCTGGAAGACAGCGTGGCGGCTTCGGAAAAGGACGCCGCTCGGCTGATCGTGCGTAATGCCCTGCGCAGCGTCGATTTCAAAGGCGCCGAGCGCATGGTCCGCATCAATCAGGGTGAAATGGGTTTGGAGGATCTCGACTACATCGTGCCGCACAATGTCCACGTGGTTGTGATTCCCAAAGTCGAGTCGCCCGAACAAGTACAACAAATCGACGCCCGAATACAAGACATCCAAGGAGCCGCAGGCGGAACCTGTCCCGATGGGATCGGGAGCCTGCGCGATGACGCCGAATCAGGCAACACCGGGAACAACATTTTCCTCATGCCGATCGTCGAAAGTGCCCTCGGCGTGATTCGAGCATATGAAATCGCCACGAGTTCGCCGAACATCTGCGCGATCACCATCGGCCTGGAGGATTACACGGCGGATATCGGCACGGAGCGCACCGACGACGGCCGAGAGAGCTTCTGGGCACGTTCGCAGGTGGTCAACGCCGCCCGGGCAGCCGGCGTGCAGCCGATCGACTCGGTGTTCTCCGACGTCAGCGATATGGGCGCCCTGCGCGAGAGCGTGCTGGAGGCTAAGGGCCTCGGCTTCGACGGCAAAGGCTGCATCCACCCGCGCCAAATCGCTGTGGTACACGAGGCCTTCGCGCCGACGAAGACCGAACTGGAGAAGGCCCGGAGGATCGTGGCTGCTTTTGAAGAAGCGCAAGAGAAAGGCCTCGCGGCGGTGTCGCTGGGCAGTAAGATGATCGATCCGCCGGTCGTGAAGCGGGCGCAGCGCGTGGTGCGTTTGGCCTGGACGACGAGAATGGTACAATAAGCGGCCGGTCACATGCCCCCGCCGGCGGAGGCAACATGGCCTGGTGCGGAGCCTCGACATGCGTGGTGATCTCAAAACGCTCCTGGGAGAACTGAAGGCCGGTTTGGACGGGCTCTACGGCGGTAGTCTGCGCGGGGTTTATCTTTACGGGTCGTACGCTCGCGGCGACTACGACGCGGAGTCCGATTTGGACGTGCTCGTGGTCCTCGACGATTTCAGATCGTACGGCGCACAGGTTGACCTCACAGCCGAATTGGCCGCCGCACTCTCTCTCGAATACGGCGTCAGTATCAGCCAGGTCTTCCTGCGCGAGCGCGACTGGCTATCATCCGATTCGCCCTTCCTGCGCAGTGTGCGCGACGAGGCCACCGCCGCATGAACGAGTCCACGTGCAAGTTGCTCGATAAGACCGATCGGTCCATAGCCGCGGGCGAGAGTGCGCTGGCCGATGGTCACGTCGAGGCCGCTGCCAATCGGGCGTACTACGCGATGTTTTACGTCGCCGAGGCGCTGCTCAATGAGCGCGGGTTGCATTTTCGCAAGCACGGCGGCGTGCATGGCGCCTTCGGAGAACATTTTGCCGAGACCGGCCTGCTTGATCCTCTGTATCATCGTCGACTGCTGGCGGCCTTCAACAAGCGCATTGCCGCCGATTACGGTTTGGATGCGGAAGTGAGTGCCGCGGAGGTTGAAGAAATGCTTGCTCAAGCGCGCGAATTCCTCCAGGCCGCGCGAGGATTTCTGGGAACGAGCGCGTGACCGGCAGAAAGGATTCAACCCCGGCGTCTTCCCGTTTGGCAGCAGGATGATCGACCCGCCGGTCGTCACACGTGCGTTGCGAGTCGTGCGCTTGGCCGGGACAGCGAGAATGGTGCAATCAGTGGGATGATCATAAGTTGGACTCACACAGAGGATGTGGGAACCACGGAGAGCAGATACAGTGAACTCGATTGTCGAAGATCGCCGGGCCGAAGTGGCGGACATTTGCTGCCGATTCGAAGTCGCTCGCCTGGAAGTTTTTGGATCAGCGGTCACTGGTGAATTTGACGAGGAGCGCAGCGACCTGGACTTTCTCGTGGAGTTCGGCTCTGCGCTCACAAGTCAGCGTTTTGACGCGTTCTTTGGGCTGCAGCGCGCCTTGGCTGAACTGTTCGGTCGATCAATCGATCTCGTCGAGGCAGGGGCGCCGCGCAACCCGTACTTCATTCGCCGGCTTAATGAGACGAGGAAAGTCGTTTATGCTGCATGATCCGCAGAAGTACGTTTACCGTCTGGAATGTGATCGAAGAGAAGCTGCCGTCGCTCACCAGCGAAGCCCGGAAGCTGCTCGCTGAACTGGATTCGGAATAAGAAGTGGAACATCAATTCATCGAGAATGCACTCGGGCGTATGGTTCCCGCAGTGATCAACGGCCTGGCTGCAATACCGTTCAAGGGCATCGGCAAGTGTCAGCCGAAAGGCACAAAGGCTGCTCCGGCGGTTCGGAGCTGTGCCGACTATCCCGCCGACGGCAACAAAGTTGCTGCGGACCTGGCCACGGCGCTGAAGAACGCCGGCCTGCGGGATGGAATGACGCTCTCTACCCATCATCATTTTCGCAATGGCGACAAGGTGGGCAATGCTCTGTTCGACGCGGCGGCAGCGCTGGGCGTGAAGGAATTGCGCTGGTTCCCGAGCGCGTCGTTTCCCTGTCACGCTCCAATTCTCGAGCATCTCGAGAATCACGTCATCCACCATATTGAAGGGAGCATGAACGGGCCGCTCGGGGATTACTGCTCGCAGGGCAAGATGCGGGGCATGGGCGTGCTGCGTTCGCACGGCGGACGATGGCAGGCAGTGCAGGACGGCGAAGTGCATATCGACATCGCCGTGATCGCCGCGCCGACGGCGGATGCGTTCGGCAATTGCAACGGCGTGACCGGGCCAAGCGCCTGCGGGTTGCTCGGCTTCGCGCTGGTGGACTCGATCTACGCCGATCACGTCATTGTCGTGACCGACAACTTGATCCCGTTTCCGTGCATTCCCTGGCAGATTCAGGGCAACAACGTCGATCAAGTCGTGGTGATGGATTCGATCGGCGATCCGTCGAAGATCGTCTCGGGCACGACGCAACTGACCAAGAGCCCCGATCGGCTGCTGATTGCGGAGATGACTGCTCGGTTCGTGCGCGAAGCGGGCATCATGCAGGACGGCTTCAGCTTCCAGGCCGGCGCGGGCGGCACGGCGTTGGCCTTTGCGATCTACCTGAAGGAAATGATGCGCGAAGCCGGGGTCAAAGCCCGGTTCATTCGCGGCGGCAGCACCAAATATCTGGTCCAGATGCTCGAAGAGGGCCTGACCGACTACATCCTCGACGGGCAGACATTCGATCTCGACGGCGTGCGCTCGATGCGCGACAATCCGAACCACCAGGACACCAGCCCGTTCACCAGCTACAACTACCACGGCAAGGGTTGCTTTGCTTCGTTCATCGACGCAGTGGTGCTTGGCGCAACGGAGGTCGATGTCGATTTCAATGCCAACGTCGTGACGCACTCCGACGGCCGACTGCTGCATGGCATCGGCGGCTGGCAGAACTGTCTTGCGGGCCGGTGTGTCATCTTGCCTATTCCTGCGGTTCGGGATCGAATACCGGTCATCGTCGATCGTGTCACGACCCTCTGCGGGCCGGGTGAATTGATCGATGTCATCGTCACCGAGCGCGGCATCGCGATCAACCCTCGGCGCACCGATCTGCTCGACGCGGTCAAGGGCTCCAAGCTGCCGATCCGGCCTATCCAGGACATCAAGGCGGAGGTCGATGCCATTTGCGGCGGCCCGCCGGCGGCGCCCAAGTTCGGCGAGAAGATCGTGGCGGCCATCAAATGGGTGGATGGCACGGTGATCGATTGCGTACGGCAAGTGGGATAGGAAACAAGTTCATGCGCAGTAAGACGATCACGACTTCCTTCGGGCCGTGCGTTGTCCAGATCGGCGAGGGCGCCCTGGCTTGCCTGGGCGATGTGGCGGCGGGGGCCAGTTCGATTGTCATCGTCACGGATGATGTCGTTGCACCTCTCCACGGCTCGAAGGTTCTCGATGCACTCGACAACGTGAACCTGACCATGCACGAATGGACAGTGCCCGCCGGTGAAGCCAGCAAGTCGCTGTGGCAGGCGGAGAGCTTCTATGATTTCCTGGCCTCCAAGAGGTGCGATCGGGGCACCCTGATTGTGGCGCTGGGTGGCGGGGTGGTCGGCGATCTGGCAGGGTTTGTAGCGGGCACGTGGATGCGCGGCGTCCGAATCGTGAACTGCCCGACCACGCTCCTGGCCATGGTCGATGCATCGATCGGCGGGAAGACCGGCCTGAACCACGCCGGGCGCAAGAACGCCGTCGGCGTGTTCCACCAGCCGGAAGCTGTACTCGTTGACGTAACGACGCTCACCACACTGGATGATCGCGCGTTCAACGCCGGGATGGCGGAGAGCATCAAGCACGGCATGATCGCGGACGAAGTGTTCTTGTCGTGGCAGATGGAGCACGCCCAAGAAATCAAGGGACGCGAACCGCGCGTTCTGGAGGATCTTGTCGCGCGCAACATCGAGATCAAAGCTGCTCATATCGAGCAGGACGAACGAGATCAGAGCGGTGTGCGGGCGAAGTTGAATTTCGGGCACACTATTGGGCACGCCATTGAAGTCGTATCCGGCTATGCGCTTCCGCACGGTGAGTGCGTCGGGCTCGGGATGCTGGCGGCCGTCCGCATCGCGATCGGCAGAGGGCTGGTGAATGAGGACGTTCGTGATCGTTTACGCACGGGCCTGAACTCATTCTCGTTGCCATGTCAATTCACTTCTCAAGGCGACATTAGCGCAATGATGAGCGCGCTCCGCGGCGATAAAAAGTCGGTTGGCGGGGTTGCGCGGTTTGTGCTGCCGACGAAGATCGGCGAGGTCACGGTGGGGTATGAAGTGGGTGATGCTGAGATCGAAAGTGCGATCGCTGAGTTGATGGAGTAGTCTGCTAAACGACGAAGTCAGTTCGAATGTGCCTTCCGGGGGTGTGCAGTCTGGATGTGCAGTGCAGGGGAGAGGAACTCTTGTGGGGGATGCGCTTGTGCTGCACGGATCATGTGCCCCGGGTGCGCTGCTGTAATTTCCACTTCGCGTATTCGAGATCATCTGGGTAGTCGATGTCGAGCACGGAGTCGGCGGGCGTGCGGTAGGGGATCACGATGCCGTCGTAGATGTTCTCCGCTGACATCAGCGTCGCGATCCGCCACCAATACACCGTGCCGTCGGGATGGCAGAGT
>JADFJZ010000391.1 GCA_022565195.1 Planctomycetota bacterium
AAAACCGTTGCAAATGCCGAGGATCAGACGATCACGCTCCGCAAACGCGCGCAGTTGGTCACCCAGAAATACTTGCATTTGGTTCGCGAGGATCTTCCCCGCGGAAACATCATCGCCATAGCTGAATCCGCCCGGAATCGTGAGGATCTGATAGTCGAGCAACTGCCCGGGATTCTCGCGAAGCGCGTTGATGTGAACGACCTGCGCGCTCGCACCTGCCAATTCCCAGGCGTGGACCGTCTCGACTTCGCAATTAACCCCGGCAGCGCGAAGAACAAGAACTCGAGGGCTACTCATCGCTACTCCCAATCAAAGGTCTTTCGCCAGGCGCTGCGCAACTCGTCCACGTCCCATGTGACCCGCTGCGAGCCATCGGCCACGCTCAGCAGAGGCTTTTCAACGACCTCCCCGATTTCGTCATGGCGCAAAGCCGAATAGCAACACAGCCCAGGAATGGCCTGCGGCGTGACCTCAATCAAATAGCTGCCCAGTTGCTCGACGAAGAAATCCGGCTCTGATCGCTCCAGTTGGACACCGTAAGCGCTGCCGATGGCCATTTCCGCAGCGGCCACCAGCCAGCCGCCGTCGCTGACATCGTGACAGCTTCGCACACCGTCCATCTCACGAAGCATCGTACAAATATCTCGCGCGGCACCCGCCAGATCGTCGAGGCGGCAGCCGGTTGGTTGCACCAGCAGGAGCATGTTTCCGGGCCGCTTCAAATCACTCGTGCGGCAGCGTGTCACGTCTTCAACAACGCTGAGCGCACTGATCAGCAACGTGTCGGGAATGGACAGCCGTTCAGGCCAATTCATCCGCCGGGCGTCCTCAGGCCGAATCTCGAAGACATTGTTCAGTGAATCCTTGCCGGAGATGAACGGGATGCCATAGGCGATGGCGGCGTCATGACACGCCTGGGCAGCCCGAACCAGCGCGCCCAATTCCTCAGGCTCGCTCACGCCGCCCCAGCAGAAGTTGTCCAGAATCGCCAACCGATCAAGGTTCCCGCCCACGCACAAATTATTCCGCACCGCCTCATCGACCGCCGCCACCGCCATGAGATAGGGATCCACGTCGGACAAGTGAGGGCACAGCCCACAACTGAGGGCGATCCCACGGTTTGAATCCAGCAACGGCCGAACCACTGCGCCGTCGCTCGGCCCGCGCCCCGGACCCATCAGCGGCTTGATCACGCTGCCGCCCTGCACTTCGTGGTCGTATTGGCGAATCACCCATTCCTTAGATGCAATGTTGGGATTGCCCAGATGTTCCAAGAGTGATGCGCGAACATCATAAACCAAGGAGCCGCGGGCTTCAGCCCGCGCGGACTCACAATCAGAAGCGCCGTCCACTGCATTCGTCAGATGCCAAGTCGCCTCACGCACAGTCTTCGGCAAACCGTTGTGTAAGAACTGCAAATCCAGTTCGCCGACCACGGTTCCATCGTACTTCAGCACCAGCTTGCCATCGTCGCTGAATCGGCCGATGTCCGTCGCCTCAACATCTTCCGCCGCACAGAGTTGGATCAGGCTATCCACCTTCTCCGGCGGCACCGCCAGCACCATGCGCTCCTGCGCTTCCGAAATCCAAATCTCGTCGTAGCGCAGGCCCGCGTACTTGAGCGGCACTTTGTCAAGCTCGACGACCGCGCCCAGGTCCTCCGCCATCTCACCCACGGCGCTGCTCAGACCGCCCGCGCCGCAATCCGTGATGCTGCGATACAAACAGCCGTCGGCGTGATCTCGGGCTTGCAGCAGCACATCGAGCACTTTCTTCTCCGTGATGGCGTTGCCGATTTGAACGGCATGAGCAAATTCGTCGGCGTGCGTATCGCTCATGCTGCCGGACGAAAACGTCGCGCCGTGAATGCCGTCGCGCCCGGTCCGCCCGCCGACCACAACAATGCGATCCCCCGCGCGCGGGGCCTTGCTGATGCGGTCCTTCGGCAGCAAGCCCACGCAGCCGCAATAGACCAGCGGGTTGCCGAGGTACCGATTGTCAAACACGATCGCCCCGTTCACCGTCGGAATGCCCATGCGGTTACCGTAATCGCGCACGCCGCGAACAACCTCCCTCATGCTGCGCGCCGGATGAATCACGCCGGCGGGGATGCGCTGCGGGGCGAGGTCCGGCTCGGCGAAGCAAAACACGTCCGTGTTGGCAATCGGCTTGGCCCCCAGGCCGCAACCCATGATGTCGCGAATGCACCCGCCGATGCCCGTAGCCGCTCCACCGTACGGCGCCAATGCGGAGGGATGATTGTGCGTCTCGACCTTGAACGCCACACCATGCCGCTCGTCGAATTCGATAATCCCCGCGTTATCCTCGAACACCGACAGACACCACGACTTATCCAGCTCCCGCGTCGCCGCCACGATCGTATCAGCAAGCAGATTTGTGTAGACGCGCTCGATGCCAGCTCCGGAAGCCCGAAGCCCGAAGCCCGAAGCCTCGACACCGATACGAATCTCCGTCGGGAAGTCCGCTCCTCGATAGCGAACCTCGCTCTTGAGTGTCTTGTGTACGCAATGCTCGCTCCACGTCTGGGCCAGCGTTTCGAGTTCCACGTCGGTGGGTTCACGTTCCAGGCGGCGATAGTGATCGCGGATCGCCCGCATTTCCTCGACGTTCAGGAACAAATGCCCCTCCTTTGAAATGCGGCACAGTTCGTCATCGCCCGCGGCGCGAAGAGGGATGTCGCGGGGC
>JADFJZ010000392.1 GCA_022565195.1 Planctomycetota bacterium
TCCATGCCGAGCCGGACGAGGCCCTGGCCTGGATCAACGGCCGGCGCATCCGGCGAGCCACATTCGATAAAATGCTCCTCGAGAGCCACGGGCTCGCTGTTTTGGAGCAATTGATCGCGCTCCAACTTGTCAAAGACCGAGCCATGCGGGATGGGATCACCGTGACCGAAGCACAAGTGAAAGCGGAATACGACCGTTCGCTCGGTGAGCTGGCCCGCACGGTCGCACACGAGGATGACCCGGCCCGCCAGAAAGTCATCGGCGAGCAAGTGTTGCGGGACTTCCTGCGCGAAAAGAATTTCTCGCGCGCAGAATACCACATCAGCGTGGAGCGCAATGCCTATCTGCGGATCATGGTGGCGGCTGATGTGACGGTCAGCGACGAGCAGGTGCGCGAGGAGTTCGAGCGCCGCTTCGGCCGCAAGGCGCTGGTGCGGCATATCGTTCTGCCGGATCTGGACGCCGTCGCCGCCGTTCGCGGGCAACTCGAATCGGGCGTGGATTTCGCCGAACTGGCTCGGTCCTACAGCCTGCACTCCATCAGCGGCTCCGCCGGGGGGCTGCTGCCGCCGTTCGCCCGAGGTGACGCGCAAGTGCCGGGCCTGCTCCGTGAGATTGCATTCGGTCTCGAGCCGGGCGGGCTGTCCTCCGCCGTGAACATCGACGGCCGGTACCACCTCGTGAGGCTGGAGCGGTTCATCGAAGCCGATGACGATACGCTGACTCCATCTCTGGCGAGCGAGTTGCGGATGGCACTTCAGGGCCGGCAATCACGTCAGGCCATGCAGGATCTCGAACGGCAACTCGTTGACCAGGCCGACATCCAAATCGAGGAAGAAGTGCTGCGACAGCAATTTATGACCAAACATCGTCCCGACCGACCGGGACTCAGGACTGAGGACTGACGACCGGAGAATGACGAATGCCATCAGATTCGCGTTACAAGACCATCCTGCTGTTCGGCGGCCCCGGCTCAGGCAAGGGCACGCAGGGTCAGGCGCTCGGCGCATTGCCGCAATTCGTCCATGTCTCCAGCGGCGACATCTTTCGAGGCCTGTCTTCCGAAAGCAATATCGGGCAGGAATTCCGCTCGTTCTCCTCCAAGGGCTTACTGGTGCCGGACGAATTGACCGTGCGCGTGTGGCTGCGCTACATGAGCGGCATGGAACATCTGGAGAAGTTCGTCCCGGATTATCACATTCTGATTTCGGACGGCATTCCGCGAACGTCCGCCCAGGCGGACATGCTGGCGGAGCACATCGACGTGCTGCGGATTCTCTATTTCGAAATGGACGAAGCCCGCCTGATCGCGCGCCTGAAGGGTCGGGCATTGAAGGAGAACCGGGCCGACGACGCCAAGGAGGATGTGATTCGCAAACGCATCCAGGTCTATGAAGAGTCCACCAAACCGGTGCTCGAAAAATACCCCGCGGATATCGTGACACGCCTCAATGCCGACCAATCCATGCTGGCGGTGGCGCGAGACGTGTTCGCCTCGCTCGCCGAAGTGGTATCAAATTGAACGGGAGAAGATTCGTGAAAAATCAGCGGATTGCACTGGCGACAGGACTGCTCTGGATGCTCAGCGGCGCCGTGGGGTGCAGCTCCACATTCCAGCTCTATGTGGCCAACGATACGTCCAGACCGTATGCCCTGCGAATCAACAATTTCGACCACGCCTACTCGTTGCAACCGTCCTCCAAACACGAATTGCCGGATCGATTGCAGCGCGGCCGGGCCTACACGCTCTTCGCCCTGGATGGCGACCGCCACCAACACGAACACAAGATCATGACAGACTCAGCGCAATTGTTTGTTCACTTGCGTGAGAGCGATTCCGGCGTCCTGGAGTGGTGGGTCAGCGAATTGCCGCCGGTCGAGTAGGTTCTATCTCAAAATGCGTTTTCTGTAGCGGCCTGCGTCGTAATCGTTTGGTGTGCAGACACACATGGGTGGCGTGGGCATCCCGGCGCTAAACGGCAAGCCGGCGGAAGGCTCTTTCAAAGTGGCTTCGCCGTTTGGCAGACACCTCACTTGATATTGTCTGCACAGAAATCAGTGACCTTCACGTCTGCTTGAACTTTCTTCCCTCGGCGGTGCGATCACGGTCTGGCCCACAGACCCTCGGGCGAGCGAACGAAACTGATCGTGCCGATTTCATTCACGAAGACGAGCATGTCCTGCCCGTCAATGTGGAAAATGAAGCGCCTGGTGCGGTTCACGTTCAGATCGGCAAGCCGGACCTCGAGGCGATCGACGTTGGCGGTGTCGATGTCAAACTCATTGTTGCGGCGGTAGTGCCCGGTGGCCGACGACTTCCGTTGGTCCGTGGCCAGGCCGGTAATGCGAAGCCAGCCGGACTGCTGATCGGCCGGCGATTGAATCTCCACGTGAGCTTCCGCCGCGCCGGAGGCAGCCTCCGATCGGCTCGGCAGCGGCAACGGCAGATCGGGCTCTTCGCTCTGCTCGGTCGGCTCGTCTTCCGAAATGACAAATTGGAACTCATCGACCCTGTTCTCCGGCGGAGGGGCGGACGTCCAATAGAACAGCGCCACAAGTCCTGCCAAGAGAATCACAGCCCACAAAATTTGTTGAGCCGCGTCGCCATCGTCCACGGGATGGGGCACTGGAGTGGGGTCGTCTTTCGCGGTCATATCGTCTGTCCGCCCGTGACATCGTTGCGCCGCAGGCCGATGGGCGCATGT
>JADFJZ010000012.1 GCA_022565195.1 Planctomycetota bacterium
CCGTCGCGACTTACATTGGTTGGGGTTGCCGCTGGGGTTCGCAGGGCGCAGCCTGCTACACGGCTCGCGTCCGCCGCGGCGTGGAACTTGGGGTCGGGGATCATCGGGTAGTCATCAGCAGTTTGAACCCGCAGAGGCTCAAAGAGGCATTGCAGCCCGGCGAAGTTGCCGCCGACGATCGACCGGAGTATCGGCGGGTCAAGCTGAACATGGCCCGCAGGCGTCGGATTGCGGCGCATCAGAACTGGGGGATATTGGATCCACAGAAAATGCGTGCGATGAGTGCCTAGGGGCGACCTAACCCCGGCGGCACACCCCGCGCAAGCGACATATTCACTTTGCTCACCAGGGCGCCTCCGTGACCTCCTTTGTGACCACGGGGGCGCTCCTTCCATTTACCCATCACTTGCACTTGGGACTATAGTATCTGCATCGCGAAACAGATTCCCTTCAGTCTGATTCCGGATCGTCGGAGTCGGCGCGGGCGCAATGATGCTGGACAAGCTGGACGACACGATTGTTGCGGTGAGCACGCCCCAGGGCCGGGGGCAGCGCGGGATTGTGCGCCTGAGCGGTCCGCAGTCGCTCGCCATCGCCACGAAGATGTTTCGGCCGGACAATGAAGCGCGCTTGCAGGAGCAAGGCGCGAATGTCCGGATCTCAGGCCGGGCTGCGCTTCAGGACGACGACTTCGTACTCCCCGCTGAGCTGTTCGTCTTTTATGCGCCCCGCAGTTACACGCGCGAGAATGTCGTCGAATTACACACCGTCGGCGCGCCCGCAGTACTTACATTGGTCGTTGATCGAGCCGTAGCATTGGGGGCGCGGCTGGCGGATCCCGGTGAGTTTACCGCTCGTGCTTTCTTTCATGGTGCGATGGACTTGACCCAGGTCGAAGGCGTCGCGGCGCTGATTCAGGCGCGGTCGGACTTGCAGCTCCGGGCGGCGCATGAATGGCTCGACGGCCACTTGGCGTCCGATGTGCGTGAAATCCGGGAGGAGTTGGCGGATCTGCTCTCACGGGTCGAAGCGGAGATCGACTTCGCCGATGAACCCACGCAGTTTATTCAGGCTGACGAACTGCAGCGCGGGTTGGACGGCATGGTGGGACGATTGACGGAGTTGCTGCGCGATTCCGGCGCCTGTGAGCGTGTGAACTATCTGCCTCGGGTCATGCTCATCGGCGTGCCGAACGCCGGCAAGAGCACGCTCATGAACCGCCTGTCGGGAGTGAATCGGGCGGTGTGTTCTCCGATCGCGGGGACCACTCGCGACTTCCTGAGCGCCGTCGTCGAACTGCCCAGCGGCGAAATTGAACTGCTGGATACGGCCGGAATTGGGACGAAATTGGAAAAAATGGAAAAATTTTCAAAAATTTTTCTCGATCGTGAAATTCCTCACGTGGATCTTGTCTGCCATCTGTTAGATCTGACTCAACTCCCGCTTGAGAAGCAGGTTCTATCCGCAGTTCTATCGCGCGGAGGTCCGGTTTTGTGGGTTGCAAACAAGGCAGACTTGGTCCGCCCCGAAGTGATTGAGCAGGCGCGCGCCGACTTCGAATTTCGTTTCGGTGCGCCGCTGCACGTGGTGAGCGCCACCGGACCTGAGGGCATTTCATCGTTGCGACGAGCTTTGGAATCGCAACTGTTCTCAAGTGATTATAGTGTTGGTAATCAAAGACTTACGACGAATGCCCGGCACCGCGGATCAATCGCGGGCGCGCTCGAGTCACTGCATCGCGCGCGGCAGTGGTGCGGCGCCGGCGCCGATGTCGGCGCGAGCGCCGAACGGCTGGCGTTCGACCTGCGAAGCGCGCTTGAGGAACTCGGATTGATCTTCGGCCGGGTGACCGCGCAGGAATTGCTGGACCACATCTTCAGTCGCTTCTGCATCGGCAAGTGATCGCGTTTTGCAGTCATCAGGCGCGCTCCGGGCGCGTGCAATCGAAGTTATTGGGCCTTGTTTTGCTCTGGAACGTCATTTTGTTGTATGAAGATAAGTGAAGGTTGGGGTAAAATCTCTCCGATTCCTGTAGAATCATTTTGGCATTACCGGCCGGCGGTTGTATTATCGCCGTCGCCAGAAAGGTTTTGACAAATTGATGTCGAACGTACTATTGTTTCTTCAAGCCACGAGCCACAGAAAAGGAGGTGACTTTCATGGCAAAGAAACGTAAGAAGGCTAAGAAGGCTAAGAAGGCCAAGAAGACCACGAAGAAGAAGGCCACAAAGAAGAGCAAGAAGACCGCCAAGAAGGCGAAGAAGCGCACGGCCACCAAGAAGAGAAAGAAGGCCACGAAGAAGAAGACAGCCAAGAAGACCAAGAAGAAGGCTGCCAAGCGGAGAAAGAAGAAGTAAGAGCCGAACAGACATTGATGATTGCCGGTCATTGAACTTCGATGAAGTCCCTGATGCGGTAATCAGTTCACATCGAATTTTGATTGTGAACGACGCGATGGAAGGTGCTACTCGCCACGGCGGCACCTTCCATCTTTTTGCGCGCCCCGCGCGCCGTGCCCGGTCCTCGAGGCCACAGGGGCCGGCCACGCTCAGGCCTCCTCGCGGGCAGCTCCGGACAGGAATCGAGCCTTGCCCAGCCGGGCGAACCGCGGAATCGCATCACCCGCCCCGCAGACCCAGCGCCCCGCAAGCCGTGTTGTCGCGGCCGGCGTCTGAATGTGGTCGGCGCACGGTCTCGTCTGGGTGGCATGGGCATCCCAGCCAATGGTCCTTGGACTGCCCACCGGCAAGTCCCGGCGCGCCGGGATGCCCATGCCACCCGACCAATGGTCGTTGGTTTGGAATCGTCGGCCACGTCAAACACATTCAGACGCCGACCGCTACAACCGCTCAACACGTACCCACGGCGCGCGACGCATGCTCCATCCGCAAAACCAGAGGGACGGACTGATGGAAGCGAGCGCCGGTGTGCCTACTTGTCCGGCAGCCGGATGTCGATGTGTATGTCCTGCAGTTGGCGCTCGGTGACGACCGAGGGCGCGCCCATCAGCAAGTCCTGGGCCCGCTGATTCAGCGGGAAGGTGATGACTTCGCGGATGTTGGGCTCGTCGCACAGCAGCATGACGATGCGATCGATGCCCGGCGCCAGTCCGCCGTGCGGCGGGGCGCCGTAATGGAACGCATTCCACAACGCCGGGAATTTCGTCAGCAGGATATCGCGCGGATAACCGGCGATATCGAACGCCCGCTCCATGATTTCGGGCCGATGATTCCGAATCGCGCCGGACGACAATTCAATGCCGTTGCAAACAATGTCATACTGGTAGGCCAGGATGTCGAGCGGATCCTTGGTGTTGAGCGCCTCGAGCCCGCCCTGCGGCATGGAGAAGGGATTGTGCGAGAAATCGATCTTTTCTTCTTCCTCGTTGTACTCGAACATGGGGTAATCGACGATCCAGCAGAACGCCACTTTGTCCATCGGGCGCAGATCCAGCGCGATGCCGAGGTAACTGCGCAGTCGGCCCAGAATCTTACACGTCGGCACGATCTCGCCCGCGCCGAAAAACAGCGCATCGCCCGCCTGGGCGCCGGTCGCTTGCAGTAATTTGAGCTTCATTTTGTCAGAGACGAATTTGGCGATGGAGCCCTTCAAGCCGTCCTCGCCGACGGTCAGCCAGGCGAGCCCCTTGGCGCCGTGTTCCTTGACGAACTTCTCGGCATCGTCGAAGAAACGCCGCGGTCGGGAGGCCTCTCCGGGCACTCTGATGGCCTTTACTACCCCGCCGGAGGCCACGGCGCCGGCGAAGATCTTGAAGTCTGAATCCCGGAATACGTCGCTGACATCCTGAATCTCCAGCCCAAACCTCAGATCCGGCTGGTCCGTCCCATAGCGGTGGATCGCATCCCAGTATTTGATCCTCGGAAATGGATCGGTCAGCAGCTTCTTGTCGGAGAGGTTCTTGAAAATGTCGATCATCAGCCCTTCGACGACCTCGAAAACGTCTTCCTGAGTGACGAAGGCCATTTCGAAGTCGAGCTGGTAGAACTCGCCGGGGCTGCGGTCGGCCCGGGCATCTTCGTCGCGGAAGCAGGGGGCGATTTGAAAATAGCGATCAAATCCCGAGCACATGATCAATTGCTTGAACTGCTGCGGCGCCTGCGGCAGGGCGTAAAACCGCCCCGGGTGCAGGCGGCTGGGCACCAGGAAGTCGCGGGCGCCTTCCGGCGATGAGCTGGTCAGGATCGGCGTGTGGAACTCGATGAAATCGCGGGCGGTCAAATACTGCCGGATGTGCTGGCACAGCCGATGGCGCATGATGATGTTCTGATGGATCTTCTCGCGGCGCAAATCCAGGAAGCGATGCTTCAAGCGCGTTTCTTCGGGGCAATCTTCCTCGACGCACACTTGGAAGGGCAGCGTGTCGGCGGGCGACTCGACGTGGACTTCCTCCGCCGCCAGCTCGATCTCACCCGTGGCCAGCGCCTGGTTGACGTTTGACCCTTCGCGGGCCACCACTTTTCCCGTGATCGTCAGAACTGATTCGGGTTTGCATCGCGACAGGGTCTCGAAGAACGACGCGTCCGGCTGAACCACGACCTGCGTGATGCCGTAATGATCGCGGAGATCGAGAAACATCAGTCCGCCGAAGTTCCGCTTGCGGTGCAGCCAGCCCGACAGCCGCACGCTTTGGCCGACGTGATCTTTCCGCAATTCTCCGCATCTGTGGGTTCGAATCGAGTGCATCGTGGCTCCTGCGTACAGGCTTGGTCTTTGAAATCCGTGTGCGGATTATAAGTGGGGTCCGTCGCCGCGCCTACTGCGGGTCGGTGTGGGCGTGATACAGCGTGCGATACAGTTCGCAGCGCTTGAGCAAATCATCGTGCGTGCCCACGTCGATGACCCTGCCGCGATCGAACACCGCAATTTGGTCGGCGTCGATGATGGTGCGGATGCGATGGGCGATGACGATGGAGGTCCGCCCGTGCATGAATTCGCTCGTGGCTTTGTGAATCTTCCTTTCGCTGTCGACGTCGATCTGGCTGGTGGCTTCGTCGAAAATGAAGATGGGGGCGTCGCGCAGGATGGCCCGGGCCAGCGACAGGCGCTGCCGCTCGCCGCCCGACAGCGTGGCTCCGAACTCGCCCAGCACGGTCTGATAACCGTCGGGCAGTTGTTCGATGAACTCGTGGGCATGGGCTTTCTTCGCGGCGGCGACGACTTGATCCATGCCGGCCCGCGGCAGGCCGTAGGCGATGTTCTCATAGGCGCTCAGCGCGAAGACCACGGCGTCCTGCGTGACCAAACTGATTTGGTCGCGCACCGAGGCCACGCTGAAATCGCAGATGTCCTCACCGTCGAAGCGGATGTGGCCCGAATCGCAATCCAGAAAGCGATCCAGAAGATTGATGCACGTGGTCTTTCCGCTGCCGTTGGGGCCCACCAGAGCGACTTTCTGCCCTCGTTTGATGGTCAGATTGATTTCGTGCAACGAAGGCCGCTGTGCCTCTGGATACGAATAAGTCACGTCTTCGAACTCGATCGCGGTTTTCAGCACTGGCAAGGCGGGCATGGTGTGATCGAGATGCGATTCGGTCGGTTTGTGGATCATCTCGAAGACGCGCTGGGCGGCGCCGTCTGCTTTGGCCAAACGCGGATAGACAGCCGTGATCTTGCGGAGGGCATCGAAAATGAAAACCATGAACACGACCAGCCCGAAGAATCGTTCCGGCGGCAGCGTTCCGCTGAGCACGGTCTCGGCGAGCATCACGATTCCGATCATCGCCACGCTCACGCCCATGATTTCCAGCAGCGGGCCGGTCATGGCCTCGAAGCGCCCGATCTTCAGCAGTTGCGTGAGAAGCCGTCGTTCCGCCTGCCACATGCGGCGGCGCTCGACGGTCTGGCTGTTGTAGGCTCGGACGACTTTCATGCTGGACAGGGCGGCGTTGAGCACCGCCATCATCCGGGCGTAGCCGGCCAGCAGCTTACGATTGGCCTTGCGGATCTTCCGGCCCAGCAGAGAGACGATCAGAATCCCCAACGGTCCCGAGACCATCACGAACAGCGTGATCCGCCAATCGGTGATGATGGCTGCGATCAGCAGCGCCACGACCTTGATCGGCTCGCTCATCAGCTTGCCGAACAGGGCGCGATAGCCCCGCTCGACGTCGCGGCAATCCGTGACCACGCGGCTCATGGTCTCGGAGAGGTGCCTCCCGAACCACGTGATCGGCAGATACATGATCGTGCGATACATGGCCCGGCGCATGTCCATGATCGCTCGGCTGGACGCGATGATGATCATGTACTGGCTGACGAAACGGCAGCCGTTGCTGAACAGCACCATGGCAAACACGCCGCTGAGCACGAGCATCAATGCCCGCCGGGTTGCTTGCGGGCTGGCGCTGGTCGGCAGCAGATTGCCCATGAACCTCAGCCCGCCGATCATGATGCCCTCGAACGTGCCGGGGGTCCGGCGGTCGAGCGCGATCGACATTGCTTCCGCGTCTGTGGGTGCGGCAGCCATGAGCGTGAGCGGCTGATCGGAGTCACCGAGGTGTTCGAGAAACTCGGGGCGTGTGTCGATGGCCGGGTCGGCGGGAAACAGCACGCCGCCCTGATGCGCGCCGGCCAGGCCGACGGGCGAACCATCGTGGATGGTCTTGACCACGACCGCCACATCTTCTGGAAACGCGACGGCGAATGCGCCGTGCTTGTCTTCGTCATACGACTGTAGCTCGACGTCCAGCGCCCGCTCGGCGGCCATCTTGAATACCGCCGCCCGAGGTCCGTCCTTCTCCGTGACGAAGATGCGCAGGATGGGTTGAACGGCTGACAGACTGCCTACCAGCGACACCGCCAAACCCAGCGCGCAGGCGATGGCCAGCGCGATTCGGCGCCGCTGAGGCCTGAGGAATCTCAGCGCCTGCCGAAAGTCGCCAAGCCAGCGCCTCGACTCAGCGAGGTCCATATCCTGCGAAGATTGCGCCATCCGTTCCAGTCCCGTATACTTCCCGCCACCCCTTGACGGAGGCTCGTTCATAGACGGCACCCGTGCGGCTGGCCACTGGCGCCTTCAACGCATGAGCATGCTCTCGATTTGGCCTCGGATGATGCGGCAGATCCGCATGAACTCGCGGCAGTCGTTCTTGCTCAAGACTTCCAGAAAGTTCATCATGCCCTGGAGTCGCACCTCCTTGTAATTCGTGTGCAACTGCCGGCCGACCTTGGTGAGTTCAATGTCGATTTTGCGCTTGTCCTTGCGGTTGATGCCGCACTTGATGAGCGCACCGCCCGGCCGCTTCTCCAGCGCCCGCACCACGCGCGACATTTGGGCCGGCAGCACGCCGATCTGTCGCTGAATCTCGCCGACGGTCAGCACTTTGGCCTTGGTCAACAGATCGAGCGTCAGAAACTCGGTCTCCGTGAGATCCGCGGCTCCCTTCTTGCGCGAGCGGCTGCGCGTCGCCGCGGACAGAGTCTGCATTTGCAGCAGCTCGCTCGCCATTTCTTTCATCAGAATCGCGTCGGTTCTGCCGGGCAACGGAATCTCCGATAATCGCAGGGGCCTCTCCTGCCTAGAATATCGCATTGATTGCGACATGAAGCAAGGACTCTTGAATCCTGTGCCACGAGTGCAACCTGCTGCGGGAAGCCAATCGGCATCGAGTAAGCTGCTAAACGGCAAGCCACGGGCAGCGTTGCCACAGCTTTGGAGCGTTTGGGTCTCCCGCAGTGACTTCGTCGTTTAGCAGATGCAGCACCACGCACCGCCCGCCGGGGCGCTAACGGTTTGCGGAAATACGAAGTCGCGCTCCTTTGGCAGTCGCCCGATCACGCGGTATAGTAGCCGCCAAGGGCCTGCCTGCCGGACCGGCACCAGCCACGAGGAACTCACATGTTTGCCTGTCATATTCGTTGCTATCCGTGGGATCTGCTCGATGAGGGCCTGACGGATGTTTTGGATTGCCTGCGGGATCGCATCGCAGCGACCGGCCTGACTTTGATCGTCGCCACCGACGAAATGGAACAGTTCCGCCCGCGCTTGGGCGTGGAGCCGCGCATTCATCGCACCACCGGCGGCGTGTACTTCCTGCCGAACGACGAAAAGTACCAGGCCACTCGGCTCAAGCCGCCCGTATGGGAACAGCATCGCAAGATGGACGTGCTGGCCAAGGTCTCGGAGGAATGCGCCGGCCGACAGCTCGACCTGCGTGTCGGCATCAACCCGCTGTTGTGCCGGCGACTGGTCGGCAAGCATCCGGAGGCCGCCTGCAAAAACGCGTACGGCATCGCCAGCCGTAACGCGCTGTGCCCCGGCAATCCCGATGTTCGGCAGTATGTGCTGTCGCTGGTCGGCGATTTGTCGGGCTATGACGATGTGTCCGCGATCGTCATCGAGGATGTCCAGCGCCCGCCGGCGACCGATCCGGCCCCGCACGTGCAGGCGCTGGCCATGTTCGACACCGACGTGGCCGATCTGCTCAATGTCTGTTTCTGCGAGTCGTGTTTGCAGGGCGCCGAGCGCGACGGCATCGACGGGCAGGCGGCGCTGCGCTGCGTGCGGTCCGCGCTCGATCGCCTGGGTTCCCGGGCAATTCCGCAGGGCTGGACACTGGCTGATTTGCTGGCCGACAATCCGTCGATCGCCCGGTACATCACTTGGACCGACGCAGTGTACCTGGACTTGCTCAAGCGACTCCGCGAGGTATCGAACAAGTCGATCATCTTGAGTTTTCGCAACGCCCCGCAGACTTTCGTGGAACTCGAACACGCCCCGGACCTCTTTGCTTTGGCCGACCGCATTACTATCGATGCCGAGGATTTGGAAGGCGTGATTGACGAACTCAGCCGCGGCGAGCGCTTTGCCGGAGTCCTGACGCCGGCTTCGGTGAAGAACATGGACTTGCTTCTGCGGATGGACGAAGGCTCGATCGACGAAGCCCCGGAAGTGGTGCGGCAGCTCACCTGGGCTGCCGAAGCGGGCGCCGGCGGCACCACGGTCAGCCATTTCGGCACCATCCTCGATCATCAATTGGACTGGCTGCACCAGGGCCTGCGCAACGCCCGCAGAGTCATGCAACCATGAGAACGCGCCGACGCCCCCTACGCCGCGCGCGGCAACACGCGACGGGACCCCATTGCGGCGTTGGTCTTGCGACGAAATGGCTTTGTTCGGCCACTGAGGTTTTTCGCGGTTCGTGATACGTGATTCGTGGTCCGTGATCCGCGATCCTTGACTCGCCCGCCGTGTCTTCGACCCTGAGTGCTCAGACCGAAGGGAGCCTGTCGAACCGAGGTTCCTCCTCCTGATCCCCATTCCGCAATCCGAAATCCGCATTCCGCATTTCCTCCGGTCCGCGCACACCCCATCCGCACAATCCACTACCCTTGTTACTTCACAGGCGCGCTATGGAATGGAGAATGTAGGGTGGGCACTGCCCACCACAATCAGAGCCGCGAACGTAAGCGACCGGTTCATTCGTGGCAGCGTGATAAACGCACTGGGGGACAAGCCGCCAGAGGCACAGCGGCGGATATGTCTTTCGAGGAGTGAGCCTCAGTTGATGCTTCTATTCATGGCATCTATAGAAGCCCTTCCCGCTCCAATACGTCTCGGATGTCTTGTGATTTGGCCATGATATTGTCCTTGGGGAACCTAATCTGCCCGAGTCCTGCGATGTTTGAGAACTCGGCGCAGGTCTCCTCGACTACTGAAATAGCTCGGTTAAATCCGTAAGATGCTTGGAAAAAGCCAACTTCATGGATGACGTTTTCTCGCGCGTGCATCGTCCCGTCGCCGTGTTCGTCCTCTGCCGTAAGCACGAGGAACGCGAACGAGCAGGCGTGCTTCATGTCAAGGAGCCGCTCCTTGGTTGTGACGCCGGCCACTGAAACGCTGTTGAACTCTTCGTAGTCAAGCTCAAGATTTTCGGTCAGGAAGTTTTTGAGTTCGAGCCACTGTTTGGAACGACCGTGTCCGATGACGATCCGACGGGGTTGTTCAGAAGAGGCGGTTGTCTGTTGCTGCGCGATTGCGGGACTCAACAAGAATGCCGGGTCTTTCTGGACTCCTTTTGTAAGAGCCATAAGGTGGTCCATCAACAAAACAAGGAGGCTTCTCCAAGAGCCGCTCGTCGTCGGGAGGCGACCATAGCCCTGATCTGTCACAAGCCTTGTAAATTTCTTTTCTTGGTCAGGAGCAATGACGTAATGAATCTTCTTTTGCCACGTAGAGAAGGCTACCTTGGCTTCAGCTACGAGCGTATTCATCTTTGCGTAGTTACTGCCGGCTCCGAAGGTCGTTTCAGAGTCCATTCTGTCATGGAGGTCTGCCATCTCCTGAAGCATGTCGCCAATTGCTGCGAGGGCTCTTTTCTTCAGAGCTGCGGGGGATTTGTCGAGTGCCATCGTGAAACACCGCGTTCTAAGAGAGCATCCGGCCTGGGTCGCGCAATGAGCCGCTCTTGCCGCCGTTAG
>JADFJZ010000013.1 GCA_022565195.1 Planctomycetota bacterium
CGAGGTGGTGCAACGCGGATCGGCGCAGCCCACCGGGTTGTCACCTTCGCCATCACCACAGCAGAACCGATTGTTAGGATTGCCGCTTTGCAGGCCGTTGCAGTCCTCCGGACAGGACAGGCAATCCTCCCCATCGCCGATCTCGCAGACGCCGTTGCCACAACTTGCACCGGTGACGGGATCGTTCACGCAGCCAATCGCAGGGTCGCACGCGTCCGTCGTACAGGGGTTGTCATCGTCGCAATCGAGCGGCGTACCCGCCTGACAGGCCCCGCCCACGCACAGCTCAGTGCCGTTGCAGGCATCGCCGTCGTCGCAGGAGTTGGCATCGTTGGGCGTGTTCACGCAACCAGCCAGCGGATCGCAACCGTCATCCGTACAGGGATTGAGGTCATCACAGTCCAGCGGCGTACCCGCCTGACAAGCCCCGCCCACGCACAGCTCGTTGCCGTTGCAGGCATCGCCGTCGTCGCAGTTGGCATCTGCAGGCGTGAACTGGCAATCGTTCAGGGGATCACACGTATCGTCCGTGCAGCTTACACCATCATCGCAATTGGCATCATTCGCAGTCGACGTGCAATCGTTGACTGGATCACAGATGTCGTCCGTGCATGCCACGCCGTCGTCGCAGATCGTGTCGTAGGGTATATTCTGGCAACCGTTTGTAAGGTCACAGAAATCCGTAGTGCATTCGACGCCGTCGTCACACAGGCTGTGGTGCGGCAGATGCAAGCAACCAACCAACGGATTGCAGCTATCCGCAGTACAGTCCAGCTCATCCACACAGTTGGGGTGATTGGGCGTATTGACACAGCCGATGGCAGAATCACAAGTATCATCGGTACACGGGATCCCGTCGTCGCAAAGCGAAAGATCGACGGGCTCGTTGACGCAACCGGAATTCGGATCACACGTGTCGTTCGTGCAGATATCGGCATCATCGCACGTCGCAGGATCGATCTGGGCAATCACGCATTCGCCCGCAATCGGTTCACAGAAATCATTGGTGCAGAAGTTGAGATCATCACAGTCGCTCGATGTGAAGCAGAAGCAGGAAACCGTGATTTGATCAACAAAGATGTGGGAATTCGTTTCACGAATCTTGAACGTGGTCGTCGCCAGCCCGTCGGGGACGGATGAAAACAAGGCGAAATCGACGGTGCCCCGTGATGGGCCGGTGCTGACGAACGCAGCCAGAATCTCCGACTCCGTGATTACATAGTCGATACCATCATTTCCCGAAATGAAGATCACGGGATCATCATTGGAGAACTCAATCTGGTTCAAGCCAAGGAGAATCTTGTCCACGCGCACCGGGCCATCGAAGGTGAAGATGACTTCCTCATCTTTGGCGTTTCCCTGGCCATCGATTCCCAATCCGCCGATGCCGCAGTCTGTGCGGCGAACACCCGTGCCATCGAGAGTCAGCACAACGGAGCCGGGATCACCAGAGGCATTGGGATCAGTCGGGCTGCCTGTGGCGATGCCGGTCCTCGCCGTCAGGACCACAGAAGCGGCCTGGCCTTCGCTGTTCTGGGGGCGATAAACATCTTGACAGACGCTTCCCTGGGCAGAATCCGTCAAAACGACAGACTCAAGGATGCACGGCACAGGCTGGTTGCAGACCCCATCGAGACATGCTTCATCGCCGGGACAGACAACAGGAGTGTGGACACAAGAGAAGTCGATGCAACTATCGATGGTGCAGCCATCGCCGTCGTCGCATTCCGCGGCGCCCCCGCAGCCGACACCCGCAGCCGAACGTCTCTGTGCGCCGGCAACATCGTGTTGTGATCCAAGCGACGAGGAATAATCCGACGGAGACCAATCGCGAGGCCGGTCCACTGAGACGCGTGGTAACCATGCTGGCAGGAGCACCATGCTCTGCAATTGGCCGACCGCAGACGGCGATCTGAGCAGCGCTTGAACTCCGAGGAGCGCCAACGTCAGTGTGAGGACCGCCCACTTACTCACAAATTCTTCTCCACAGCTAAATGAGCCGAAATGACCGCCTGACAGAGGTGGAGCGCTTCTCTCCTAAACCGATGCGCAGGTGCGCCATGCCGATAATCAAATCGAGTATACAGACTTGATCCAAAAAATCACAACCGATCCGACTGACCCCTCTGCATTTGCCCACTCACTAATGATCCTGAGCCTCTCTGCAAGCGGGCGAGCGAGTGTAACTCCCGTTCTATAATAGTGTTACGATTGCACTGCCCGACCCGGCAGCGGCGTCCGCTTTTTCTCCTGAGCCGGATTTCATCGTTTCTTCGTGGCAAAAACAATGTGAGAAATACGCGCTAGTGATATGTCAGTATAGGCGCACCTCGATTTCGGATCACCGTCCTATAAGGAGATTTCACCTTAGACGCGGCGCTGAAAGTCTGAATATCCGCAGTCTTCCGGGCTGGAGATGGAGCCCGCGTCTGAAATTGCACAGCCGCACGCGGTGCGCTCGAGGCAGCTCCGAAACGAAGTCGGTGCCGCTACGAAATCGCCTGCAGTGCGATATCCTTGCGGTAGAATACGCCGTTGTAGTCGATCATTCCCGCCGCACGATAGGCCAGATCCCGGGCGGCGGAGACATCCTCTCCAAGAGCCGTGACGCCCAGCACGCGGCCACCGTTGGTCACGATCCGGCCTTGGGCCTGGGCGGTTCCCGAGTGAAAAACGACGACATCTTCGAGTTCGCCGGCGGGGTCGAGCCCCGAAATCGGTTTGCGCCTCGAGTACGCACCAGGGTAGCCCTCCGAGGCAAGAACGACACAGACGGCCGCCCGGCGATCCCAATCGAGCGTGATGTGCTCCAGATTCCCATCGATCACGGCTTCGATAACGTCGAGAAGGTCCGTCTGAAGTCGCGCCAAGAGCACCTGCGCCTCCGGATCACCGAAGCGGCAGTTGAATTCCAGCACTTTCGGCCCCGCCGCGGTGAGCATGAGTCCGGCGTACAGCACGCCTTTGTACGGTGTTTCCCGCCGCGTCATGGCGTCGACAGCCGGCACGAGAATCTCCGAGCAGACCTGCCGCATCGTGCTGTCATCGAGAATCGCCGCCGGAGAATACGCCCCCATGCCTCCCGTGTTCGGTCCGGTGTCTCCTTCCCCGATCGGCTTGTGATCTTGCGTCGGCTCGAGCACATAGACATTCCGCCCATCAACCAGGGCGTGAATGGAAATCTCCGGGCCGGTAAGTCGCTCTTCAACAACGACTGTGTCACCCGCGGCGCCGAACTGCTTTTCGATCATGATCTTGTCCAGCGCGAGCAAGGCCTCAGCCGGCTCCGAGCAAACCAGGACGCCTTTGCCTTTGGCCAATCCGGAAGCCTTGACCACCAGGGCGGAGTCCCGCGTGGCCACATACTCTCGGGCCTGCTCATAATTATCAAAGATGCGCGCTTCCGCCGTCGGGATGGCGGCGCTCTTCATGAATTGTTTTGCATACGCCTTGTCGCCTTCGATTCTGGCGGCGCGCGACGAGGGGCCAAAAATGCGCAAGCCCGCTTCAGTGAACAGATCGACGACGCCGGCGCACAAAGGATCTTCAGGGCCGATGATGGTGAGATCGATAGACTGCTGCCGGGCGAAATCCAGCAAACCGGGCAGGTCTTCCGCATCTATATTGACATTCTCGGCGATGGCCGCCGTGCCGGCATTGCCCGGGGCGCAATAGAGTTTCGTCAATCGGTCCGATTGAGCGACCTTCCAGGTCAGCGCATGCTCGCGGCCGCCACTTCCTACTATCAATACTTTCATGGTCCTGATAAGATGCCCGACCAATTGGGCTAGGTCAATAGTGTTTGTGCGCAGGCCGCCAGTGCTGCCAACATTGCAGAAGTATATTTTTCGCGAGATGGGCAAGACTTTCCTGCTCACGGCCATCGGCTTGACCGCCGTCTTGAGCACTTGTGGTGGGGCGGCGAGCATTCTCCCGCTGGAAAGCCTCAGCGCCCGACAGACCCTCTTCCTGCTGGCGCTGGCCGTGCCGATCAGCACCGCTTTCACGCTGCCGATTGCTGCCTTGTTCAGTGCCACCATCACCTACGGTCGACTTGCGGCGGACAATGAATTCACCGCTGTTCGCAGTGGCGGCATCAACATTCACGTGCTGTTCCTGCCGTGCCTGCTGATCAGTCTCGTGTCCGGCATCGTGACATTCGTGCTCTTCAATTTTGCGATCCCAGGCATGATGCGCCAGATGCGCGTCATCGCTCAGAACAGCGCCGTGGACATCGTGGCCAGCGTGCTCAAGAGCGGTGAAAGCATCGATGTTTTCAAAGGCTATCGCATCCGAGCCGATGGAGTTCGACGCGTGGTGCTGGATCCTGCATCGAGCAAAGAGGGAACCGCGTTGTACCTGAAGAATGTCGTTTTCCTGCAGTTTGAGGGCAGTGAAGACGAATCCAGCGCTGAATCGCGGCCCGCCGGCACGAGCGCGATCAAGCAGTGGGGGTGGAGCGAATCGGCCATGATCAAGTTCTTCCATCACCAGGGTCGCCCGCAAATCGAGGTCGGCCTGGAGAACGTCACCCGATTCGGCAGCGACGGCAAGGCGGAACCTCATGCGCAGGAGGTGCGCCTGGGACCTCTCGAGTTCTCCCCCGGCGGACGGAGGCTTCGTCCCAAGCATCTGTCGTTGCCGGAGCTGCTCGACTATCGATCGCGGCCCGAGCAGGTCTTCTCCGCTGTGACCAAAGAACTTGATAAAGCCAGAGAGGTCGTCCAGACGAAGCTCCTTTTCATTCACTTGTTGGCCTGCCTGGAGCGTCAGGGAGACGGCTGCGAATTAGAGTCTGCGGGGGTCTCGCTGCGAATTGAGGCCGACCACGCGGAAATCGCCCTGGGCTCCGGACGCCAGACCGCTCAGCTTCGAGTGACCGGCTTGAAGGCAATTGAGCGAACGGCGGGCCACACCAGACAGTACCGAGCCAAAGAGGGACGAATCCACCTTTTGCCCCAGGAAGACCAGCGGCCGAGAGTTCAAGTACTATTGACCGAGGACGTCACGCTCCAGGAGATCGGCCGTCAGGACCCGGCCACCTCAATCAGAGACGTGCAGCTCGGTCCTTTCGAGCTTCCGCCGGAGATTCAAGCGAAGTTGGACAGCGACCAATTCGCGGATGAGCAACTGTGGAACAAGGACGCCAAGTTTGGGCTTGGGCCTGAAGTCGATTGGCAGTTGAAGCGACTTCGCAAGCAGCGCAGCAAGTATCTGCACCAGATACTCGCCGAAATCAATGTACGAACGGTCTACAGCATCAGCGTCCTTGTGCTGGCCGTCCTGGGCGCCGCTCTGGGGATGATCTATCGTGGCGGCCACCTCCTGGTCGCCTTCGGGATCAGCTTCGTGCCGACGTTGTTCGTCGTCGTGCTCACGATCCTGGGCAAAAACATCGCCAAGGGCGAGAGTACCTTGCTCGTCGGCCTGGCCATCATGTGGCTCGGTTTGATCATCGTAACCTCCGTGGACTATATCGTCCTCAAACGCTACGTGCCAAGGTGAAGCGCATGGTGACCACGCTGGATCGATACATCGCGAGGCAGTTTGGCCTGAATTATGTCATTGCCTTCAGCGTACTCGTCAGCTTGTACATCGTTCTCGATTTGTTCTTCAATCTTGACGAGTTTTACCAGGGCACCAATCTGGGGATCGTTGCGATCGCGATTGCCGTGGTCAAGTACTATGCCACACACCTCTTTTGGTATTTCTCGCAGATTTCAGGCGTGATCACGTTGTTCGCAATGGCGTTCACGTTGGCCCGAATGCAGCGCGACAATGAATTCGTAGCCATCATTTCGTCGGGTGTCAGTCTGTACCGCATCGCCCTGACGGTGATCGTCCTGGGCGTCGCTCTGAACGGGCTGTGGCTGGTGGATCAAGAGTTGATCATTCCGCGACTGGCGCCCAAGCTCGCCCAGAGCCACAAAGCCGTCGCCCTTAACGCGCCCTATGGGATCTGGTTGCTGCGTCAAAAGGATGGGTCTCTGCTCTCAGCGTCCCAATTTGACCACAAATCAGGCGTACTCCGCGACGTCTTGCTCATGCCCTCTCCTGCGGATCAGCTCGCCGAAACCATCGTGGCTGACCGGGCGATCTGGGAACCGAACCCGCAAGAAGGCCCCGGCACTTGGATTCTGCATCGAGGCCAACGGTTGTCCATCATGCCTAATGACGACGGCGGCTACGACACGCTGAAAAGACCCCTGGCCAGTTTTGGGAGCGAGACGGGACCCGATGAGATCGCCCTGCGTCAATCGACTCAATGGGTTGATTTTCTCAGCCGGTCTCAACTGATGGAACTCGGTGACAGTGGCATGGGCCTGCCGGCTCGAATCGCCGCCGCCATCCACAACCGTTTTTCGACACCAATTGTCAACATGCTGATATTGATCATCGGCGTGCCCATTTTTCTGGATCGGCATCCGAGCACAGTCATCCAACGCGGCAGCCGATGTTTGCTCATTTGCGGTGCGTGTTTTCTCTTCGCGTACTTTTGCCGAAGTATGACCTTCAAGGATTACGTGGCGCTTGCGGCGTGGTTGCCGATCATTCTGCTGGCACCGGCCATGGTCGTTATGCTGGACCGAATGAAGACTTGAGCATCCGGCGGGCCGCCTGCGGAACGGTCATACCGCTGTCACTTCTTTCTGCTTCGCTGCGGATTGTTCGTCAATCTTGGATTCGAATTGCTTGGTCAACTTCTGGATTTCGTCTTTGGCATCGGCGGCCTGATCTTTGCTGAGCTGATGTTCATTTTCCAGGGCGTCGACATGCTTGTTGGCGTCGCGTCGGGCGTTTCGGACGGCGACTTTCTGCGCCTCCGCCATCCGCTTGATTTCCTGGGTCAGTTGCTGGCGACGCTCGCCGGACAGCATGGGAATGGGCAGGCGGATCGTGGGGCCGTCGACGTTTGGCGTCAGCCCGAGATTCGAGGCCAGAATCGCCTTTTCGATGTCTTTACTTGTGGCAGGGTCATAGGGCTTGACAATCAAGAGGGCCGGCTCCGGAGTGGAAATCGTCGCCAGCTCGCGCAGGTCCATCGACGAGCCGTAAGCCGTCACGTCGACCTTGACATGCTCCACCAGCCCGGGCGATGCCCGCCCCGTTCGAACACCCTTAAGTTCTTCGGAGAAGTAATCCTGCGCTTTGCGCATCTGATTCTTGCAATTGTCGAGGATTTCCCGCGCCGGCATCTGCGCACCTCCAACGTGGACTGCGATCTTGACTGTGTACAGTCTAGCCGGGCTGGAGGCAACGAGCAAGACGTGAGAACCTGTCGACAGTTGGACGGCTTTCCAAGTAGAAAAAAGCGTTTGCGGCGGTCTGGAAAGAACCGCCGCAAACGCGAATGTCGCATCTCCTGAACGATTAACGTCCTCAGCTACGGCCAGAGGTAGGTGTCGGTCGTGCCATTTGTGAACACGCCCGAACCCTCAACAATCTCAACGGTCTTGAACCCGGGCGGCAGAATCTCCAAGTTCCCGCGCCACGGGGTCGATCCCCAATCACCTGTCGGGGATGTAGCACCCCCATCACCCGTATCCGTCAGAGTGGGTCCTGCGTCTTCAATGCCCTGCCTGAGATAAATGTTGTCATTGTCTACGCCGACGCAGGACCTCTCTTTGAATGATGCACTGCCATCCACGCGAAAGACATTCTGTCCGCCCCCGTTGCCTCGACCGCCGTGGTTCGGGGAGTTGCCGCGCCGCCAGCGGATGGGCGTGTGCTTCGGCAACAGGTTCGAAAGGTAGTCGGGATGAACCGTACCGGGGCTGTTCGGATTCCGATAGCCGCTGTTGCCGGAGTAAACCGACTCGATCGGAGGCGGGGTCGTGCTCACGCGAGTGTCGACGCCGCCCATTTCGATTACTTGCGGGACGGCTTTGCGGTTAAACGGCCCTTTGTCCGCCATGACCACGAGCCGAGGATCCGCCCGGCCACTCGGCTTGGCCTTATTCGCTTTTGAATTCCCGAACGGCACCTGGTAAGCGTAGCTGCACGTGCGATAGCCCTCAAAGTCATAGAAAACATCCGGCGAGCGCACGTTCCGATCCCCAGGGTCCGTGTTGCCATCGGGGTTGTCCCGAAGTGGATCAATCACATCATCATCCGAACTCGGACAAACCACCTGTTTGGGAGCGATTCGGGTTTCCCGAATCAACTGCCAGAAGGCCCGACTGACGCTGACCTTCGTGGCATCGTCCGGATCACCCCATTCAGAACCACTGGTGTTGCTCCACAAAGCTTGGCGGAACGCCTGATCGACGCCGTCGTCGTGCCCACCCATTGTTCCAGTCCAGTCGATCCTGTTGTCGTCAGGCGGGGGTTCTCCGTCGAAAGTCACGCTCTTGTGCGGCGGAATCATCCACGAGCCCGCGTTGTCATTGCCGTACATGACGGTCGCGCTGCCCACGGCTTTCAGATTCGTGCCGCAGACGGTGCGCTTGGCCAACTCCCGGGCCCGTGCCAGGCTGGGCAGCAGGATCGCGATCAACAGGGCGATGATCGCGATGACCACCAAGAGTTCGACCAATGTGAATCCTTTGGTTCGTCGCATGAGAACCTCCTGTGCAAAAGCACATTGTTGTGAACGACGGTTTGACGCAAGGCAGTTTCGCCGCATCAACGGTGATTCGAATAAAACGGATGATAGCATGGGCCGACAATTACGAGCGGCTCCAGCATCTGATGCGTCGACACTCTGTTACCCAAACCGAGCTTTCACTCGGGCACGGTCACAACGAGCGACCTGCCCGAACATCGGAAACGCGGAAGGCGAACGCCGCCATCCTCTGAAACACAAACCTACGCAGATACAACATCTGCGTCAATTTCGCAGTCGGGAAACGGTTTAATATCACCGAGTGAGGGCTTCGCTGGAATGAATACGGACGCACGAGCTCGTGGTGGGCCAGTCCGGTATTAGTGTGGATATTATAATAGCTGCTTGGTTCGCGAAGCTCTCCGAACCATTATCCGCATAAATTCTACAACACGTATGGCCTAGTGTCAATGCCGAGTCTCGCGGGCAGCCCAATTATTAGAATAGCCCGTTCTGCCCCAGCAAGGCACTTGTACCGGTCCTGTTAGGCCACCCCCACGCCCTCCGAAACATGTGGGAATTCATGGGGATCGGGCAGAGCGAACGCAGCGTGTGCCCCAGAACAAAATGGCCCGCTGTGCCCCTGGAAACAAGAATTAGACTTGTTGCCGCTGTTTCGAGTAGAATGGAGGGGACGAAACCTCGATCGACGATTCCCGCATTGTTCATAGACCAGGAGTTCTTTATGCCCAAGCACACCAATATCTTAGGTGCAGCGGTGTTCGCGCTGATGACGCTGCCGGTGGTCGGTCAGGATTTGATCCCCAGCGCCGAACTTGCCCAAGTTGAGCACTACAAGTTCTGGCAAACGCAACTGCCTCTCTTGGACGACGACATGGTCTCGCGAGTGTACTTGGTAGGCGAGAACATCTACGCCGTCACGGCGCGCTCGAATCTCTATGCCGTACACGCCGACGTAGGGACGATTCGGTGGGCCGTGAACCTCGGCGGTCCGGGGAATCGCGTCTTTCAGCCGACGCATGTCCGCAGTTTCTGGGGCCGGGATCTGACACTCGTGTCAACCTCCGAAACGATCAAGTGGCTCGATCGCGCCACGGGCGAGCAAGTCGCCAGTCTCGATCTGGACTTCATTCCCTCGACCTCCGCGTTGAGCGACGGCGTACGCACGTATGTCTGCGGGCTCGACTCGATGCTGCACTGTACCGAATTCGTGCCTTCCGGTGCAGGCGTGGCGGCGATCGAGAAATGGCGAATCAGAACTCAAGCGATCACCGTATCGTCACCGGTACTCTGGGGAGGCGGTCTGTTCTTCGCGTCGCAGGACGCCAAGATTCGGGCCTGCGATTCCTATGACAAGAGTCGTTTCTGGGTATTCAAAGGAAGCGCCCCGATTACGGCGGACATCTACGTGGACAGCACGGGTGTCTATTTTGGATCCGGCGATCACAATCTCTACAAGTTGGATGTCAACACCGGCAGAGGGCTGTGGCGTTTTCGCACGCCGGGCATGATCCGGAGCCAGCCCGTCTTGATCGGTGAGACGCTTTATCAACAAGTCGAGGAGCATGGCATTTACGCAGTTCATACGGACACCGGAAAGCAAGTCTGGCACGCACCCGACGCGGCTGAGTTCATCTCCGCTTCGGACGATCAAATCTACATGCTGTCCCGCTATGGCGAAATTGTCGGCGCAAGCCAGTCGACCGGCCGCGTGCAGAGTAGGATGGACGCGGGAAACGTGGAGTTGGTGGCCCGCAACACCGCCAGCGCTGCCATGTACTTGGGCAGCCGCGACGGTCGGTTGCTGTGTGCCCAGCACAAGTCGATCCCGTACTTG
>JADFJZ010000393.1 GCA_022565195.1 Planctomycetota bacterium
AAGACCGTTGAGATAATTGATCCCCCGATCCGCATCGGCCAAACTGGGCACGGGCACGACATTCCAGCCCAATCGCCGAAGCTGCTCGTGCAGTGCTCGGCGATCGGCGGATCGACGGCGAAGCGAACGCATGTAGGCCTGGGCGTGGCGATTGCCGGGCCACTCCGCGGGCGCCAGCGTCTGAGCGGCCAGGATGTCCAGAGCAACGAGAAACCGCTGAAAGTTGCCGACCGGAGAATCCGCCGGACCCGCCGAGAAACGGTTCGCCAGCGACAGCGGGAAGTGACCCGCAGCGTTCGCCTGCCTGAAGACGTTGTCCAGAATCGACTTCAGAAACTCGCGCGAACGACCGGCACGCAGGTGGGTCTTCGCGTTTTGGGCGGTCGCGGCATCCAGCACGCCGTGGCTCACGAGCGCTTCGGTGCCGAGTTCCAGAATCAACCGCACAGCCCGGTCATCGTCATTGACGAAGGCAATCAGTTTACCGTTGTGCACCCGTACTGTGAGGTCGAAGTCGATATGAAACGAAACGGCTGGCAGGACCACACAGCGGTCCACGTCAAACTCCGTGGCGAAAGCCTGCAAGACTTGCTCGTCGGTAAGCCCGAGTGCCGTGTTGCGGTAGATTTCGGCTTCGCCGATGAGCAGGATGCGCTCGTCCGTCTTGGGGTCGCGGACAGCCAGCAAGTTGCCGCCTTGAAACAGCAGCGGCGATTGAACCACGGCGTGCCCCGCCGCCGCCAGTCCGTCGGCCAGAAACGTTTCGCCCGGTACGAAGACTGTGCCGTCCTCGCGGCGCGAGGCGTAGCGCGGCACCAGCGTAGCGGGTTGCTGACCGCCGGATTCTCCGGCGCCCACGGTTCCCGATTTGCCGTTGTCCTGAGCCCACTGAGCAACGATCAAAGGTTCGGCACAAATCGTCAACTGCTCCGGCCGCTTCCAGGGCCAACCCTTTGCAAGCTCGATAAAGCCATCGAGATGCTTCGTCTCGATGCTCAAAAGAAAGGAGGCGTCGGGCAGACGCTCGACCAATTGCCGGGCGATATCGATACCGTCTCCACAGCCGATCCCTCGCCAGTACGACCCGCGCGTGGCCTGTAGCCGGATGAGCCCAATGTTGTGTTCGCCGCTTTCGGTGGCCACGCGATAGTCCGGGCGGCTCTTGATGAAGCGGAAAGGGATCTCCCGGAGTTCGTCACCCAGGGCATCGTCGCTCACGCCCTCCATCAGTCGGCGAGCGACGAAGGATACGATGGCGTGCGGGACACGAACTTGCTCGTTCGGCGGCGGAAAGGATGCCAGCAGATCGACGGGCAATCCAATGTTGCGGAGCAGTGCGAGGCGGTTCGACAGGGCGGTCTCAGCGGCGAAACCAGCCGGCCCGAGCACTCGAATCACTTCTGCCAGCGTGGGCAGCAGGCCGTTGCGCGCCAGATTGGTTGCCACGACATCCGCTGCCTCGCGGATGACTGCCGGCTCGGGCTCGGACGGCTCGTGAATGGGCAGCGTGACGCGCGCATGACCGAGAATCGGCGCCCGGAAGCCACGCAAGGATGGGCGAACCTCCGGCAGCGAACGGCGATAGGCCAGCACCGTCTCCGCCGGTAGACTGTGCAGGACGCGGATGGCCTGCTCACCGATTGCTCCGATTTGTGAGGGCTTAGTGGCGGAATCTGGCAATCCTTCGCCGGGCAGGGCGGTCGCTTGGTCATCCTGGACCACGACGTGGAAACGCTGCCGGTAAGAGGAGCGAATCACGCGATCCACCGCCCGCCGCAGGAATTCCTCCGGCAGGTTCAGCGCCGCAAGCGTCTGTCGGCCGATGGGTTGATCGAGCATTTGAGTGAGCACTTCCGCTTCGACACGTTGATCCGGCACCACTGCGGGCGGTGCGGTGAGTTCGCGAAGCATCGACTGCGGCGCCGGCCATTGCGGCGCCAATTCAGTGGCCCGACGCAGATGCTGCTCCGCGAGATCGAACCTTTTCGTCTCCGCGTACGCCCAGCCCAGGAAGAAGTGCGCTTCCGCGTCGTCGGCGTCCTGCTCGAGAGACCGCTGACACAGCTCGATGCCTTCCTCATACCGTCGATCCGCGCAGTACAACCCGGCCAGTTTGGTCTGTGCGGGCCGGTAGTCGCGTTGCCAGGCCAGCGCCCGCTCGAACATCTCGATGGCCTCCGGCAAGCGCTCTTGTGACGCCAGCGCAGCGCCTTGTGCGAAATACCTTTGCGCCAGCACGGGCTTATGGCCGGATGCAGCGTAGGCGCCGAATGAGAACACACCGAGCATGATCACAACAAAGGCGTATCCTGCGCCGGCCAAGCGACCGCCGCGCTTGAGCCGCCATTGATGGATGGAGAGATTCGATTTGTATACCAGACGCGCGAATTCAACGCCCAGATACGCGGCAATGGCTGCCAGCCCCAAGCAAAACAGAAACGGCACTTGGCCGTAAAGACCGCGGAACGCGTATACGGCGGCGAGAAAGAGTACGCACGCGAGGGCCTCCTCCGGCAGCGAGTATCCCTGCAGGCGATCCGACTTGCCTTTGAAAGCCGCGGCGATGACCAGCGAGCCCGCCGTCAGAATCGCGATCACCAGCAAGTTGACTTCACCGTCGAACCACATCAACAGAGCGAAGGACGCGAAGGCGTATGCCGCAGTCAGAATCCAGCGCGGCAGGGCA